>LIUI01000066.1:0-17244 GCA_001462235.1 Fibrobacteria bacterium GUT307 | reverse complement strand
GGCGTATTTATAACCTTTGCTTTTTGCCCCGCCGCGAGCCGCATATTCCCATTCTGCTTCTGTTGGCAAACGATATTTTTTACCCGTCATTGAATTTAATTTTTTAATAAATTCCTGTGCATCATTCCAACTGACATAATACATAGGGTAATCGTCCCCCTCGCCTACGAGAGGCGGCTTTCCTTGATATTTATTCAATTGTTCCCTAATATCGGTTCCCATTACATCTTTCCATTGCTTTTGGGTAACCGGATATTTGCCTATGTAAAAATCGCTAACCGTAACCTTGTGGGCTGGTATTTCTCCATTGAAACCGTAGCAAGGATATTCGCCATCAACACATCCCATTGTAAAAGTACCGCCTTTGACAAATACCATCTGTATATCTACAGTTTGCCCCCTTGCTTTTCCGGTGCACAGAAAGATTGCAAGCATAAGAAAAATTATATTTCTCATTTTTTTACCTCCAATTTTGGAATATAGAATTTTATACGATAAAACATAGATAACACCTACAATTGGTGGACGAAAATGTAAAAAATCACATTTTTCTATATTATAACCCAGCATGAGCAACAAAGACCTGCAAAACGCCAGCAAAGCGAAGAGCGACGAGTTCTATACGCAGATAACCGATATTGAAAAGGAATGCGGTCATTATCACAAGTATTTTAAAGGAAAAACCATATTTTGCAACTGCGATGATCCTTATGAAAGCGACTTTTTTAAATATTTTGCGATGAGTTTTGAGTCTTTGGGGCTTAAAAAACTTATAGCAACCTGCTATGCAGGGTCTCCGATTTCCAATACCCAGCTTTCTTTGTTTGATGATGAAAGCGAAGAAAACAAAACCACAAGAAAGCCGCATAAAATAGAGATTACCGAAATTCCCGATATGAATCAAGATGGAGCGATAGATTTGGCAGATGTTAAGCTGTTGTTGGGCAGCGATAAAAACCACTTAACCTGCCTTGAAGGTGACGGCGATTTTCGCTCTCAGGAATGCATTGAAATACTGAAAGAAGCCGATATTGTTGTCACTAATCCGCCATTTAGCCTTTTTCGAGAATATGTTGCTCAACTTATGGAGTATGAAAAAAAATTTTTAATAATCGGCAATCAAAACGCAATAACCTATAAAGAAATTTTTCCACTAATAAAAGAAAATAAAGTATGGTTAGGTAAAAGTATTCACAGCGGCGATCGTGAATTCCGTGTTCCCGATTATTATCCGCTAAATGCAGCAGGGTATCGCATTGATAAAAACGGTGCAAAGTATATTCGTGTAAAAGGTGTTCGTTGGTTTACCAATTTAGATTATAAAGAAAGGCATGAAAAATTATTACTTTATAAATCATACAACAGTAATGAATATCCTAAATACGACAATTACGATGCAATAAATGTAGATAAAACACACGAAATACCCAAAGATTATGACGGTGCGATGGGTGTGCCGATAACTTTCATGGATAAGTACAACCCCGATCAATTTGAGATTTTGGGTCAAATGGCAACTACGAAAATTGATGAATTTAATTACGGTTATCCGTATGTCAAAGGCAATAAAATTTATGCAAGAGTTTTAATCAAAAGGAAAAAGTAGTTATGGAAATTAAATTACACACAATTCCTATTCGTGAACTTTTTAATGAATATACAAACTCTGACGAAGAAGGAGTTACTGGTTATGGAGGAAAATTAAATATTCGCCCAAAATATCAACGTGAGTTTGTCTATAAAGATGAACAACGAGATGCGGTAATAAACACGGTTAGAAAAAATTATCCACTTAATGTAATGTATTGGGTAAAAAATGAAGATGGAACTTTTGAAGTGTTAGACGGGCAGCAACGGTCAATTAGCATTTGCGAATATGTAAAAGGCATGTTTTCAATAGACCATAAATTATTCAATAATCTTACCAGTGACGAAAAAGAACAAATCCTGAATTATGAACTAATGGTTTATTTTTGTGAAGGAAATGATTCTGAAAAACTGGCATGGTTTGAAATAGTAAATATCGCCGGTGCTGTTTTAACTAAACAAGAATTGCGGAATGCGGTTTATACAGGTCCTTGGCTTAGTGATGCAAAACGTCAGTTTAGCAAAACAAACTGCGCTGCAGCCAAAATAGCGAGCAAATATTTAACCGGCACTGCCATAAGGCAGGAATATTTGGAAACTGCTCTTGACTGGATTTCTGCGGGAAACATAAAAAAATATATGTCAGAACATCAGCACGACCACACCGCCAACGAATTATGGACATATTTCCAAAGTATTATAACATGGGTAAACAGCACTTTTCCCAATTACAGAAAAGAAATGAAAGGCCTAGATTGGGGCGAATTATATAACACTTACAAAAATAAAAACCTTGACCCTGTGGCATTGGAAAAAGAAATTACCCGCTTAATGCAAGACGATGACGTTACAAACAAAAAAGGAATTTACACTTACGTTTTGACCGGAGAAGAAAAGCATTTAAACATTCGCACTTTTAGTGAAAATA
This sequence comes from Fibrobacteria bacterium GUT307, assembly GCA_001462235.1. Lineage (GTDB taxonomy): Bacteria > Fibrobacterota > Fibrobacteria > Fibrobacterales > Fibrobacteraceae > Fibrimonas. Next base: position 14,729 of record LIUI01000066.1, on the reverse strand, counting down.
TGAAACGTGAGGCGTATGAACGGCAAAAAGGTATTTGCGCATCTTGTAATAAACATTTTGAATATAGTGGAATGGAGGGTGATCATATAGACCCGTGGTACTCTGGCGGTAAAACGAACGCTGAAAATTGCCAAATGCTGTGCAAGAGTTGCAACCGCAGGAAAGCGGGGAAGTAAAAAACTCTGCTCCCGCTCCGCTGCTGTTTTTATTTCTAATTTTCTTGTATGCCTGAATATTTTGTGCAAAGTGAGCCTGAGGATTATAAAAAGCGTAGTTATAATTGGAAAACCGCAATTGGACTGCAGGCGGTTGATGGCTTGGTGCCTTCGCAATATTTGCTTGATATTGCCAATTCAAACATAAAAGGCGAATTATCTCTTAATGAAATTCAACAGAAACTTCAAAATTATTATGAAAACAACCCCGCTAAAACCACGGGCGAAGAACGGCAAAAAGAAGCGGATTTGGTTTCTTTAAAAATAACAAAACTTCTTTCCGGCAATGCCTTTGACTTATCCTATATTCAACTGCTTTCCATTCACAAAAATTTATTTGAAGATATATACGATTTTGCAGGAAAATGCAGGACTTACAACATTTCAAAAAAAGAATGGGTTTTAGGCGGGCTATCGGTTATATACGGAGATTTTGAGCAACTTCAAGAAACTATTGAATATGATATAAAACAGGAGAAAAATTTTAGCTATGCAAATTTAGATGAAAAAGACATTATCAAGCATTTTTCCAAATTTATCGCAAGTTTTTGGCAAATACATCCATTTGGCGAGGGAAATACCAGAACCATAGCGGTCTTTGCTATTAAGTATTTACGAACTTTGGGTTTTGAAATAACCAACGAAACATTTGAAAAGCATTCTTGGTATTTCAGAAATGCTTTGGTCAGAGCGAATTATCAAGATTTGAGCAAAAAAATTTATGCCACAAATCAATATTTGGAAATGTTTTTTGAAAACGCCTTGCTCGGCACAAAAAATGAATTGAAAAATCGCGAGCTTAAAATATGATACTTCTTTTTTCTCAGGGTTGTAGTGCAAATTTAAGTGAAAGTGAGCAGATTGCGGGTTTGCTTACAGAAAATGATTTTGATGTGGAATTTGGGGCAAATCCCGGGGCTTGTCCCAGGGCAATTATCCTGAATTTATGCACGGTAAAAGGCGATAGCTCTGCATTGAAAGCGGTTAGGAATGCAAAAGAAAATTATCCTCAAATCCCAATGCTGGTAACGGGTTGCGTAACTAAGGAACTCATAGCCGCCTTGCAAAAAATAGACCGGAAAATTTCCGTAGCAAGCACACACGCCGTAGAAAGAATACCGGCAATATTAAAAAGGGTAATAGCAGGTGAAACAATTTTAGACGCTCAAAAAGAGCATTCGCCAAAATTGGGATTGCCAAAAATTCGCAAAAATCCTATTGTGGGAATTGTAAGCATTGCCGAGGGTTGCACAGATGCATGCTCTTTTTGCTCAACGAGAATGGTAAAAGGCACATTGCGGAGCTATGTGCCTGAGCAAATTGTAAAAGAAGTAAAAATTTTAACCGAAAGCGGTTGCAAAGAAATTTGGCTTACAGCACAGGATGCTGCATGTTATGGCTTTGATATAGGAACGGATTTAGCCGAGCTTGTTTTGCAAATACTATCAAAAACAAAAGGGGATTATCGCATAAGAATGGGCATGGGAAACCCGCGGCACACGCTGAACTATTCAGAAAAACTGGCCGAGGTTTATAAAGACGAAAGGGTATTCAGGTTTTTGCACTTACCGGTGCAAAGCGGGAGTGATAAAATTTTACAGGCCATGAAACGCAAACACTCTGTTGAAGATTACAAAAAATTGGTTGATTTTTTTTACTCCGAATTCAGCGATTTTGCGATTTCTACAGATATAATAGTAGGTTTCCCCGGAGAGACAGAAGCGGATTTTCAAAAAAGTTTGGATATCATTAAATGGAGCAAACCCACGGGCTGCAACCGAACCCGCTTTGTTCCTCGCAGGGGAACCGTTGCTGCAACCTTGCCAGAGCAAATTCCAAGCACAGAAAAATATAGACGTAGTGCAGAACTCACAAAAATTTTCACAGAAACCGCTTTGCGGAATAATTCGGAATACATTGGGAAAAAATTAAGTATTTTAATAGATGAACTCGGAAAAAGGCAGTCTTGGATTGGCAGGGCAAACAACTACAAACCTGTTGCGGTGCGTGGCGATTACAAGATAGGCGACAGAATAAATGCAGAGATAAAAAATGCAGAACCATTTGCTTTAATAGGAGAAGAGATATGTCTCACCCAATGATGTGCACTACAACAATGCCAAACATGGAGAGCGCAAAAAAAATGGCGTTAGAACTGGTAGAAAACCGCTTTGCCGCTTGCGTTCAGCTTATGCCCATAAATTCCGTTTACAGATGGAAGGGCAAAATAGAAGATGAAAGCGAGGTGCTGCTTATATGCAAGGCTCCCTCTTACCACCACGAAGCATTGGAAAAAGCGATTTTGGAGCGGCACCCTTACGAATTGCCGGAGATTTTGTTTTTCAACGGGGTAGGTGCTTTTGCCCCTTATTTTGAATGGATGGAGAATTGCGTGACGAATAAAGAGGTTTGAAAGGTGCCCTCTCCTAAATCCTTAGCAAACCTGCTCCGCAATTATATTTTGCGAATAGGCAAAGATTGGAGTGCGGCAGCAAAAGTTTATGACCGGCAAGTCGCTTTAAGAGAAGACTTTAAGCCGGAACTTTTAATAGGGAATTCCACCCAGCATAAAAGAATTTTGGACTTATATTTGCATTGGCGGTATGCCGCAGGGCTAGGTCCAGAAAGGGATATGCTTGCAGGCAAGGAAGACGGAGATAGAGATGCCCCCCTTTGCGAACCGCTTACCCACGCAGTTTTAATACACAACCTCCGCTCCGCACACAACACAGGCTCAATATTCAGAACAGCAGACTGCTTTGGCTTTTCTGAAATAAACCTCTCCGGCTATACCCCCGGCATAGAGCACCCGGCCTTGAAAGGCACGGCTAGGGGCTGCGAAACATGGCTAAAAAGCCGCAGATGGGAAAGCCCCCTTGAATGCATAAATTTTTACAAAGAGCAAAACTACCAAATAATAGCCCTAGAAACCGGTGGAACAAGCATAAATACCTTTGAATGGCCAAAAAAATTCCTGCTGATAGTAGGGAACGAAGAACTTGGCATAGCAAAAGAACTTTTAGACGAATGCAACAGCAAGGTTTCAATACCAATGATAGGAAGAAAAGCGAGTTTGAATGTATCTTGTGCCTTTGCGGCAGCCGCAGCCTTAAAGTCTAAGTGAAAATTTACTATATTCTAGACCTCTTTTGTGAGGTTTGTTTTGCATAATGCGATAATTAGCCGTGCAGCCGATAATGCCAGAATTTTATCTGCGGCAATGGTACAGAAAGCTAAGTCTGGGCACCCGGGTGGTGCTATGGGTGCTGCGGAATTTTTTTCCGTTTTATTCGGAGAATTTTTGAAATTCAATCCCAAAGACCCTTATTGGCGGGCAAGGGACAGGTTCTTTATGGATCCCGGGCACATGTCTGCGGTGTTCTATTCCGCGCTTTGCTTCACAAAAAAGCTAACTCTAGAAGATTTAAAGGATTTTAGGCAATTAGGCAGCCACACGCCCGGGCATCCCGATTTGGATGTGCAGCGGGGTATAGAGAATACATCCGGCCCGCTTGGCTTGGGCCATGCCTTAGCCCTTGGCTCTGCCATAGCAGAGCGAATTTTGGTAAAACGCTTTGGAAAATTATTTGAGCATAAAACCGTATGCCTTTTATCGGACGGCACCGTTCAAGAAGAAATTGCCTACGGCGTTGGACGCATAGCTGGGCATCTAAAACTTTCCAACCTAATATTTTATTTTGATTCAAATGGAATTCAGCTTTCAAGCGCAACAAGCGAGGTGATGAGCCACAGCGTTGCTGCCCAGTATGAGGCTTGGGGCTGGCGTGTTTACACTGTTGACGGGCACAATACCGGCGAACTCAGAAAAGCCCTTTCAAATGCATATTCGGAAACCGAAAAACCTATTCTTATAATAGGCAACACCACTATGGGAAAGGGCATTAAAGATGCCCAAAACAACGCTTTTGAAAATCAAGTTTCCACCCACGGGCAGCCAATAGATGCAGCAGGTGCTTCTACCGCCCAAACCATAGCAAGCCTAGGCGGAGACCCGGAAAATCCTTTTGCTATTTGGCCCGATGTTGAAGAGGCATTTAATTTGCGATTGGAAGAGCTGCAAAAAGAATCCGAATCTTGGCAAAACAGGTATGAGACTTGGAAAAATTCATATCCTAATTTGGCAAAGGAGTTGCATGATTGGCAAAAGAATAAAGCCCCGGCTTTGGATCTCTCCGTTATTCCTCAAAAACAAGGCGTTGCTACAAGGGTGAATTCCGGTGCAATTTTGGCGTGGCTTGCAGAAAATCAAAAAAATATGGTTTGCTCCTCTGCAGACCTTTCTAACAGCGATAATACCCAGGCATTTTTGAACAAAACAGGAATTCTAAAACCCGGCGATTTTAGCGGTGCATTTTTGCAGGCAGGAGTTGCAGAGCTTACAATGGGTTCTATTGCCTGCGGTATTGTTTTGCACGGGGAATTTACGGCAACCTGCGCTACATTCTTTGTATTCAGCGATTATATGAAGCCTATTTTGAGGCTTGCATCGCTAATGGCTTTGCCGGTTAAATTCTTATTCACCCATGATAGCTTTAGGGTTGGCGAAGATGGCCCCACCCATGAACCTATTGAGCAAGAAGCACAAATACGTTTGCTTGAAAATTTAACTTTGCCAAGCGGCAAGCCGGCAATGCTGGTTCTTCGCCCTGCAGATGCAACCGAAACAACTCTCGCTTGGGAAATGGCTATGGCAAACGGCTATAGCCCAACCTCTCTTATACTATCCCGGCAAACAATGCCGCCTTTGGAAAATCCGCATTCAAAAGCAAACGCTGCCGGCTACATTGTGCAAAACGCACCAACTCCAGATTTAACATTCGCAGCGAATGGCTCCGATGTTTACTTGTGTTGCCAAGCAGCAGAAATTCTACGCAAAGAGGGAATTTCCGTGCGTGTGGTAAGCATTATGAGTACAAGGCTTTTCATGAATTTGCCGCAAGCGGAGCGTGAAGCATTGATTCCACGCTGGTCTCCTGCCTTTGCCGTTTCCAGTGGTTTGCCATTGGTGTTTGCACCTGTGGTTGGTCCTTTGGGCTATTCTTGGGGCTTAACAGAATTCGGAAAATCCGCACCCTTTGCTGTTTTAGAAAAAGAATTTGGCTACACGCCAGAAGCCGTTGCGCAAAAAGCAAAAGCATACTTAGCGAGCTATAAAGAGATGAGGAAGGAATTATGCTCATAAGTTTCTTAAAAAAAGAAGAAGGCGAAAGTGAAAGCCAGTCCAAATTTATGGGTAAAGGGGATATAATTTTCCTACTGGTTTTGGCTGCGCTCATTGGCGGTTTTTGGTATTATCACAAAACAACCAAAGAAGAAACCTACAACCACTATGCAAAGTGCGATACTCTGTTCCAAGCAGACAACCTGAACGAAGCCAAGGAATGCTACGAAGAAGCGTTAAATCTGGGCTACCGCATAGATAGTTTGGATTCTGTTGGGTATTATAGGGTGCAAGTGATAGATAGTATTTTATATCACCTGCTAAATACCGGTAGTTCCCCTACAACTCCGTAGGTTTTTCCATTCTTAGACAAAAAATGCCATTCATTGCCCATTGCTAAGACAATGTGCAAAGGGCGTACAATTCGCAAGTATTTATTCACTTGGGCTTCCAAATTTTGCAAGTCTGCTTTGCCAGCTTTGCATTCGGCTAAAAGCCACGGCTCTCTTAAATCTGCGCTATTTGGGTTTGCAACTATAATATCTAAGCGGCCTTTTTCGCTTGGGGCTAATTGAGAAAGAGCAAATTCGGTTTTTATTAAGGATTCCGGCACTTTTAATTTTTCAATTAGCCAATTCACTAGGGTTTGCCTTACTATTTCTTCCGGAGTTTGCACCACTAGCTTTTCCCTTGTTTTGTCATATAGCATTATAGTAAGGTAAAAAATTTCTATTTTAGCCCCCATGAATAAACGCTCTCATTTATCGCCAATTTATTTTGCAGCCGTGGGGGTTATACTCTTTGCCTGTTCATTAGGCAGTGCAACCCCAAGTTCTTCTAGTACGGCACAAGAAACGCCACAGCAAGTTCCGCAGGCAACAAGGGCGGCTACGCCGCAATTGGAATCGTTTCGCTATGAATTTGCAGACTTGGCAGACAAACTCATTCCAACGGTGGTTAGCATCCAAACAGAAGCAACTATCAAAGAGAATGCCAGAGGCTTTTTTGGAGACGACTTTTTTGATCAGTTCTTCAATTTTGGCCAGCCAAGGCAACAGCAAAAACCCAGAGAACGCAAGCAACAGGGGCAAGGTTCCGGTGTTATTGTAAGTTCTTCGGGGCGAATTTTGACCAATAACCACGTAGTAGAAGGCGTTGACCAAATAGTAGTGACGCTGTCTGACAAAAGGGAATTCAAGGCAAAAGTTGTAGGGACGGATGAGCATACGGATGTAGCTGTTATCCAAATTGAAGGCGAAGTAAAAGATTTACCCGTTGCTGTCCTTGGCAACTCGGATGCTTTAAGAGTTGGCGAATGGGTAATTGCTATTGGAAATCCTTTTGGGCTTTCTCAAACGGTCACAAAGGGAATAGTCTCTGCAAAAGGTGTTCACAATCGTGGCATAACCAACTACGAAAGTTTTATACAAACCGATGCCGCAATAAACCCGGGCAATTCGGGCGGTGGCTTGTTCAATCTATCCGGGGAACTCATAGGCATTAACTCCGCAATTCTTAGCAGAAGCGGAGGTTTTCAGGGAATTGGTTTTGCCATACCCGTGAATTTAGCAAGGAGCATAATGAGCGACCTTCTCGCAGATGGCAAAGTTAGCCGTGGCTGGCTTGGAGTTAGCATTCAAGATTTAAACCCCAGCCTTGCAAAGGCTTTGAACTTAAACCCTGCAAAAGGTGCATTGATTAACGAGGTTTTTGAAAACTCTCCCGCAGAGAAAGGCGGCATAAAAGCCGGGGATTTGGTCCGCTCCATAAACGGTAAAGCTGTAGAAGATGCAAACGATTTAAGAAACACCGTTGCTGCGCTGCGCCCGGGTGAAGCCGCTAATTTTGAAATTTTAAGAGAAGGCAAAACCATCACTCTAAAAATAAATATCGCTCTGAGGGAAGATAACAATTTAGCCGGCGCAGACCCAAAATCCAAAGACGGCAAAAAGGAAGCACCGGCAGAGGCGGCTAAAAACGAATGGGGTATTCAAGCAGTTGAGCTTACAAAGGCACAAAAGAAAGAAGCTGGGCTTGCTGAATCTTCCGGCGGAGTGCTTGTAGTTTCTGTTGCAGAAAAATCCCCTGCGGATAAATCCGGCTTAAAGAATGGCGATATAATTTTGGTTGCAAATCACAAACACATATTGGGTTTAAAAGAATTCAATTCTGTTTTTGGCGAAAATACCAAAGCAATTCTGTTGCTGGTTAGGCGTGCAGGTGCCCAGTTCTACACGGTTTTGGAAAAATAAACCGCAACTTTCTTGGCAAACTTTTGCGCCAGAATTTCCGGCGCAAGCCGGGAAAGTTCCCAAGTTACGCAATGTATTGAATTTTCCCCGCACCAAGTTCCAAGGCTGCCTGGCGTGGGGTAGCCTATATCTTTTTTATACGGTGTTTCTGAAATTTCCGTTAAAAAATGTGTTAGAGGCGTAATCATTGGAGATTCCACGCAAGCAAGCGGGCTGTGAATAGACAGTATTTCTGCGGGTTGCAGTTTGCGGATAAGTTTAATCAGGGATTTTGTTTCTACTTCGCTTGCAGGTGTTTTGCCGGGCAAAAGTTCCGTTATTCTTTTGCTTTCCAAGCTTGCTTTGCTAAGAGTGATTTTGGGGTTCCAGTTTGCTGTGGGAAAATTGCGGTTTAAATCCACGCCGTTAGAATTGCCACGAGTTCCTAGCATTACGCCATCTGGATTTGCGCAAAGAATAAAAGCAACGTTTTGCAAAGGTTCTGCAAAGTAGCGGAAGATTCTGCTTAAAAGGAATGTAGTTTCCGGTTCTTCGCCATGAATGCCTGCAATGGCTAGGAGCGTGCATTTTTGTTTGCATGGGGCGTAGAGCAATGGCGCACCTAAGGCGGTTTTGCCGTATTGCTTTAGAGGGAAGGGTAGTGTGCCTCTATGTTGTTCTTTTCTCATTAAATTACTCTATGCGTTTCAACGCCTTCCACATGTATTGCGCTATACGGTCTTGCCGGGCAAAGATGTTCGCAGGCACCGCAGCCAATACAGCGATATGGGTCTATCATTGGGAACGGAATCATCTCTATTGCTGCCGTGGGGCATTTACGTGCGCAGAGGTCGCAAGCTACTTTGTCTTTGGTTATTATGCAAAGTTCTTTGTTCCAAACAGCAGTGCCAATTTGTATTGAAGATTTATCTGCTGTGGTAATGGGATGTATTGCGCCTGTAGGGCAAACTTGCGAGCATTTAACGCATTCCGGGCGGCAATAGCCACGCTCATAAGACACGTGAGCCTTTGTAATGCCCGGGCGAAGCACTTGGTTTGGGCAAACCGTGATGCACAACTGGCAACTGGTGCAGCGATCGTGGAAATTTTGGTAACTATCGGCACCGGGTGGAGCTATTGGTTTTGTGCGCACCGGAGCTTTTTTATCTTCAAGTTTAGCGAGACCACCGTCAAATTGGTTGGCTGCGGCACGGGTTGCAAATCCGGATGCAAGCAAAGTGGTGCCAACCAAAAGTTTGCGGCGTGCCAAGCCCTCTTTGCTCAGTTTATCTGCACCGGTGGGGGGAGCATATTTTATAGCCCCCAGAGGGCAGGATTTTGTACATTTTAAACAAGTGATGCATCGCAAATAATCTATTTCCGCACGAGTTGTATCTATGCAAGCCGCTTTGCAATTTTTGGCACACATACCGCAATGTTTGCATTTTTCCTTGTCAATACGCGGTTTTATCACAGAAAATTTTGAAAGCAAACCGAGGAAAGCACCGGCAGGGCAAATAGTGTTGCAATAACCGCGCCCGCTCTTCCACGCAGAAATGCCAACTGCAATTAAAGTAACTATAGCTAAAACAAGCGGAGCTATGCCTTTTAACCATACATCAACGGAATAAAAAGCATAACTACCTGCGCTTTCTGCAAAATAGGCAAACAGATTATTAGCCCATTTATAGACAGGGCCAAGCAACTGAGAAGCTATGCGCCCGTATGCGCTATACGGATCCAGCAATACGGCAAGCGGAGCAAATGCAAAAAATAAAGAAGGAATAAATGCCGCAAGTAGGGCGTAGCGTAAAACAATCAAAGGTTTACGCGGAGGGCGGTAGAAAAAACGTTTTTTTATAGAAATAATATCTTGAAGAATTCCAAGAGGGCAAATTATAAGGCAATAAATGCGCCCAAAAATCAGAGTTATCAATATTATGCCCAAGAAAACCGCAATATTTGCGGCAAGGATTGCCGGGACCAACTGTATTTTTGCACACCAACCCAAGTAGGTATGTACGGTTCCCGTAAAATCAAGGAAGAGCAATGTGATGGCAATTATGAAAAATGCTTTAATCATAGCAACACTCCTTAAACATCAATTTTCAAAGTTTCGGTGAATTTATCTATACGTTGCATTTCTTGCGGGATATTGATATTCTGTGGGCAGTTCTTTCTGCAAATTTGGCAGCCCGTGCATCTGTTTGCTTGGCGTATTGGAGAGATTTTCCGGTCTTGCCCAACCAAAAATGCGCGGCGTGCTCTTCGATAATCTGCGTCTTGCTTGTTATCCGGGAAATTGCCTTCGTTAAGGCTGCGATTGAAGTGCGTGAATATTTCCGGAATATCAAGCCCGTATGGACAAGGCATGCAGTATTGGCAGGTTGTGCAGTTTATGTTGCGATTTTCAGGCGCAAGCACGATTTGCGCTACTTGGTTAAGCATGGCGCTTTCATTTTCGGTTAGTGGTGCAAGAGGTGAGTATGTTCTTATATTATCTTGCAGGTGTTCTACAAAGGTCATTCCGCTGAGGACAGTGAGCACATTGGGTAAACTCCCCGCAAAACGGAAAGCCCATGAAGCTGCGCTGGCATTGGGGTCTGTTTGTGCCATCATTGTCCTTGCTTTGTAGTGTGGCATTGCCAAACGCCCGCCCAAAAGCGGCTCCATAATCATGGCTGGGATATTTTTTTCCGCGAGTACTTCGTATTGATGCCTGGCACTCACCGAGGTTCGGTTGCTTTCTACCACATTGCTCCAGTCCAGATAATTCAATTGTATCAGCACAAAATCCCATTGGTATTCAGACATCAGGTAATCAAAAAATTCGCCATCTCCGTGGAACGACCAACCTAGGCTGCGTATTCGCCCGGCCTCGCGTTCTTTCATCATAAAATCCAGTATGCCGTTGTCTATATAGCGTTCTTTGAAATTCTTGTGATTCCCAACATTGTGAACTAGGTAATAATCCATATAGTCCACCCTTAAATTTTCAAACGAGCGTTTATAAATATTCAGCGATTCTTCGCGGCTTGGGTTGCCTTGGTTAGACATTTTGGTAGATATAAAGTATTTGTCGCGTGGGTGGCGGCTCAAGGCTATGCCTGTGGAGCTTTCTGAGAATCCTTTGCAATATCTTGGCGAAGTGTCAAAAAAATTTACCCCATGAGCAATGGCATAGTCCACCAGTTTATTAACAGCTTCTTGGTCAAGGTCACTCCCTTCCGTGAGAGACTCCTTTTGCGCTCTAGATATCCGGGGCCATCTCATGCAGCCATAGCCGAGAAGCGAGACCTTATTTCCGTTTTTTGGGTCTATTCTGTAGGTCATTTTATCGGTAGGCACTTCTAACTGCTTTGCCGAAGATTTCTCCTGCGTTCCGCATCCGCTCAAAGCCGCCAGAGCCGCTCCGGCTCCAACAAGTTTGATAAAATCACGGCGATCCATGCTATTTGAGATTTCTTCCATAGCAATTCTCCTAAGTTGGGGGGTATGGTAAATGTAGAAAAATTATCTATATCCTCGTTTATGATTTATTGCTGGGAGTTTTTCTATATTTGCTCTTAAATAAAGGGTCCTCTCCCCTCCCCTATGTAATTTCTTGTATCTTATTTGAGATACAGGCATGGAGGGTGTTAAATGCTTAACGTAATACGTTTGGCTCAAAATTATTGGCTTGCAAATAGCCTTTATGAATATGATTTTGTTCTGCTTTTGCCAAGAACAGATGAGAAAATCAAGGCTGCATTCACTGCCAAATTAAAAGAACGCCGTGGACGCATAATCACCGGCAAAGAAGCGGAGCTGCTTATCGCGCTTTATTCGCTGTACGAATTCAGCGGCAACATAATCGTAGGCTCCTTTGACGCTCCTTACGGCCGCAAGCTGCGGAACATTCCTGCAGACGAAGACGCAATCATAGACAAAATAATTCTTGGAGGCATGAGTGGAACCCGCCCGTAAATCCGAGATGGCAGCCGCATTGGAGGCTATAGATTTCAAAGGCAAAACGGTGTTCGTCTTTGGCCATTGCCATGCCAGCGAGGAAATGATAGACTTTTTAGCCACGCTCTCGGTTCGCCCGCTGGCCATCCTTGACAACAACAAAACCAAGCACGGAAACACATACAAAGGTGTTCCCATAACCCCAGTTGCATACATTCTGGAATTTCCAAGCACGGACAGCATAGTGCTCATAGCCAACAGATTCTGCGAGCAGATGCGCGCGAACCTTCGCAAGCTCAGCTACAAAGGCGAAGTAGCCAAAATCCTTGATTACAATTCCTTTGCGGAATACTCCCTCTCAGATGAGACTTTTGAACGCAAAACAAAGCGAATGCTCAGAGGAATGGAAATTTTGAAAAAGATAAGGGCCAGCTACCCGAACCAACACTTAATCGTTTGCCCCCACGACGCACTGGGCGATGTGTACTGGGCGATGTCCTTTTTGCCGGAATATGGCGATATTATCGCGGTTGTAAACGGCGAAAGATGCCGCCAGGTTGCGGAAATATTCGGGCGAGTGACTGTGTCTTTGCCGAACTCCGAGATGGAAGAATTCACGCAAGCTGTCATTTTCAGCAAGGAGCAGAATTGCACGATAGCCCATCATGACAAAGTCTATACGGACAATGCGATAAGATATTTGGATAATCACTCTATTTCATTCATTGACTATTACAAGCGTATTGTGTTTGGCTTGGACAACTCCGCCGAGCCTGCCCAGCCATGCTGCAATAAGCCTTTTGAGAATATTTCGGGCATCCCGCAAGGCAAAACCCTTATAATTTCGCCTTATGCCAAAAGCATTGTTCAAATGCCGGATGAATACTGGCAAAACGTAATACATGAATACAAAAGCAAGGGTTTCACGGTCTGCACAAACGTGATTGAAGGGGAAGAGCCTCTTGAAGGCACGGCTCCGATTTCTTTCCCGCTGAATCAAGCTGTCAGTACCGTTGAATACGCAGGGCATTTCATAGGCATCCGCAGCGGGCTGTGCGATGTGATCAACTCGGCTGCATGCAATAAAACCGTTGTTTTCCCTGATTGCATTTACAGCACAACCAAAATGAAAGTATCCGAGTTTTTTGCCCTGCCGGATTGGAGCAAGCCGGATTATATTATCGTTCAAGCTGGCGGCAAAGGCCTCCGGCTGGAGCATCTCACGGCGAACAAGCCCAAGGCTCTGGTTCCTGTGGAAAACCTGCCCATGCTGTTCCATCTGTTCAAAAAGTACCCGGATAAAAAATTCATAATCATAGCAGACCACAAAAAAGATGTTCTGAGGGAATACCTTGAATGCTTTGCGCAGGTGAAATACCGGATTGTTGAGGCAATTGGAACAGGGACTTGTTCGGGCATAAAGCAGGCTATGGAATTTTTGCCGGATAATATGCCTTTTATGCTAGTATGGTCGGATTTGATTTTGCCGGAAACCTTTGAATTACCCGCAGGTGACAACAATTATATAGGCATATCCAAAACCTTTCCATGTCGCTGGAGTTTTCAAAACGATATCTTTGAAGAAAAGCGTTCTGAGGAATTTGGAGTGGCTGGGCTGTTTGTGTTCAGGGATAAATCTAGTATTGCGGACATTCCTGAAAGCGGTGAGCTTGTAAAGTGGTTCAGGGACAAGAATCAGAAATTCAAACCGCTTGGGCTTGCGGGGACAAGGGAATTTGGAACTATTGAGGAGTATAGGAAACTTGGCGTTGAAAAATGCAGGCCATTCAACAGAATAACGATTGAAAGCGATGCTGTGATAAAAGAAGCCATAGATAAGCAAGGGAAAAAACTTGCGAGACTTGAAAAGAAGTGGTATGAATTCGCCATGCAAAACGGCATAGACGCAATACCGAAAATTTATCAGACAACACCTCTGAAAATGGAGCGGATAAACGGCAGGAATGTTTATGAATATGCCAATGAAAAAACAGAAATTTTGAAAAAGATAATCAATGCTCTTAAAAATTTGCACGAAACAAAACAAGCCCCTGTGGATACATTCAGCATAAAGGCAGCATATTACGGTAAAACTATGGATAGGCTTCGCAAGGTGCGGGATTTGATTCCCTTTGCGGAAAACAGGAGCATAATTGTAAACAGGCGTGAATGCCGCAATGTATTTTTCTATAAGCGAGAATTGGAAAAGGCTTTGGATTCGCTCAAATGCGACCATTTTTCCTTTATTCACGGAGACTGCACTTTCTCAAACATAATGCTTAGGGACAACGGCAAGCCGGTATTCATCGACCCTAGAGGTTATTTTGGCAACACTGAATTGTTTGGCGATCCCAATTACGACTGGGCGAAATTGTATTACTCAATCGCAGGAAACTACGACAGGTTCAATCTGAAAGATTTCCGCTTGGAAATAGGCGAAAATACTGTTGAATTGAAGATTGAATCCAATAACTGGGAAAATCTGGAGAAAGAGTTTTTTGAATTTTCCGGTGCGGATGAGAAAAGCATAAAACTGCTCCATGCCGTTATTTGGCTCTCGCTGACAACTTATGCGTGGCATGATTACGATTCAATTTGCGGAGCGTTCTACAATGGGATTTATTATTTGGAGGAGGTGCTGGGATGAAAAAGTATTTCGCAAATATAATAGAAAGTGTAAACAAGTCTTTTGCCGATTTGGACGAAGAGCGTTTTACGGCATTGCTTGCCGATTGTGAAGGTGTAATTAGAAATGGTGGAAAAATAGTTGCTTCCGGGCTTGGCAAAAATGTACCGATATGCGAGAAGTTTGTTGGGATGATGAATTCGCTGGGGCTTGAGAGCGCGTTTTTGCACACAAACACGGCTATGCACGGCGATTTGGGGCTGATAAAAGACAATGACATTGTGCTTGTTCTGAGCAAGAGCGGCAACACGGCGGAGAGCGTTTTGTTTGCCGAGTACATAAAGGGGCACAAGGCAAAAAAGTGGCTGATTTCATTCAATGACGGGGGCGCGATTGCGAAAATAATTGACGATAAGCTGCTCCTTTCGCTTGCGCATGAAGGCGATGCCTGGGATATTGTGCCGAATAATTCGTCTTCGTGCTATCTGATTTTGTTGCAGGGCTTGGCTTTGTATTTGGCGGAGCGG
>LIUI01000065.1 GCA_001462235.1 Fibrobacteria bacterium GUT307 | reverse complement strand
CGTAATAATTTTCCAATACGGACAGGAATAAGCTTTTGCCAAACCTGCGTGGGCGAATGAAGAATTGATAGCGATTATTCTCGTTTTCCAACATCTCAACATAGCGGGTTTTGTCCACGTATGCATAACCACTTTCGATTAAATCGGCAAAATTGCTCAAGCCATAAGGAAGTTTTTTGGGCATAATAGAGAATATATAAAATTTTCTACATTCCCGCACATGAAAAAATTTATACTGAGTGTGCTTATATCGGCAGGCTTTGCTTTTTCTGCTGCAAAGATAGTTTGGTGGAGTGGCTAGCCAACTAAATATCATTATTACCTCTTATGTAAACATATCAAATTTGTAATATTCCAACTCATGCTTTTGTAGAATTCTAAAGCGACTGCATTATTCCTATCGGCTAACAATTGTAAACGCTTTGCACCTTTTTCTAAAGCCCAACTTTCAATGCCTATGAGAAGTTCCTTTCCAATACCTAATCGTCTGTATGAATTGTCCACAACAACATCTTCTATTAGTGCAACTGAGCCGCCCTCTGCGGTTGATATCAAAATCTGAGCAGTGCACATCCCAATCACTTGCTGACATTGTTCGGCAACCAAAATGCATCGAGTATCCATATCATCTAACATCATTTCAAGACCTTTGCTCTGTTTCGAGTAGTCCACTTCAAAATCAATTTCTATCGAAAACAAGGCCGCAAGCAACTCTGCTAAACGTGGAATATCCGTAATTTTTGCTCTTCTGATTATATATTGTGGTTCCATGTTTTGTCATTCTCCTTTCAATCCTGCAAACAACGAACAGAACGCAATTGGCTCTTATCGCCGTTGCTATAGTAAGCACCCTCGTTGTCGTAGTCCATGATAAGGCGGTAGGCATCGTTGCTATTAGTCTCGTCCTCGGAGACACTCCACCAGTAGCCGCTGTCGCCAACATTTCCAAAGCTGCCATCCGAGAGGCCGAGGCCGCCAGGCAGAACAGAAAATCCAAACTCATCCGTGCCATTGTCAGACTTTCCTTTATAATCCCAGCCACTCTTGGATTTCAATTTTTTACCTGCCACTTCAAAACCGCCAACAGCTTTATTCAACTCATTCCATTCGCTAATGCTCGGCAAATGCCAACCCGAAGGACAAACTTTCGTAGCCGTTTCCCAATTATACAATCTACCGTATTTTTCGCAGTAGGCTGGTTTGTTATCGTAGCATACACTACCGCTAGCATTGTAATTCAAATTCTCTGCCATCCAAGTTTGCTTGCCTATTTTGACGGTTTTATATTTTTTGCCATCTCTGGAATCGGTGAGCGTGGCGGTTTGCTCGGCGGCTAAAATTGGCTGGGTCGAGACAACTGCTATTGATAGTATGAGCAAGAATAAAGGTTTCAAAGATTCTCCCATAAAAGATCCCATCAATCCTTGTTATTCCGTTATTCTCGCAATTAATTTTTGCAAATCTATATCAAATGTTGCTATTTCTCTATTTTCTATTTCACAATAACCTGCTAAAATACAATCAACAAAAGCAAGATTCGTTGTAGCATAATATTTTAATCCACGCAATACTGAATTTTTATGTGGAATTTCACATTCCGTATTTTCAAAAAAATAAAGCAATTTTGAATATATCGTTTCTTTATCTATTTTATAAACACATTTTAGAACATAGACCACTTCACTAAGAACTTCTATAGGCATTTCTACATCATTCTCATCTATTATATCTTTGGCTTTCAGTGCCAATTCTTTGTTATCCCCAAGAATATAACGCAAAGCAATATTCGCATCAATTAACAGCATATTTTTTCGCAACCTCTCTTTCCCACGCTCCTTTTTCCAATGGTATTTTTGCTGCATCTGCATACTCGCTTAAACAACCGAAAGCGGATTTTTTCTTGCCTTTTGATTTTGTTTTTAAAAAAACAACGAAATCCAGCACTTCTGGCAAATACTCTGTAGGAAGAGTTTCAATTTCTGAAATAATAGTTTGTGCTGTCATAAAATCACCTCTCTGTTGTAAGATAGAAAATCAACTTTAGTCTTGAACACATCTGACGGAGAAAAACCACTCATTTTCGTTGTGGTTATCGTAATCAAGCTTATCGCCGTATCCCATTCCCTGAAAGTGGTGGGCGAGACCGCTATAGTCCTTACTAGAACTCCACCAGTAGCCGATGTCACCAACACCGAAACTGTCATCGTGAAAAACGGCACCACCGGGCAAAGCCGAAAATCCGTAGTCATCCGTGCCATTCCCATCTTTATTCCAGCCGCTTTTGTTGCTCAATTTTTTACATGCCCCTTTCTCACCGCAAACATAATCCATCAATTCATTCAATTCCAAACGTGTTGGAATATGAAATCCTACAGGACAGGCTTTCATAGCCGTTTTCCAATTATACAACCTGCCGTATTTTTCGCAGTTGGCAGAGTCATTTTTATAGCATACACTGCCGCTAGCATCGTAATTCAAATTCTCTGCCATCCAAACCTGCGTTCCTATGCGTACCGCTTTATACTTCTTCCCATCCCGATCATCCACAAACGTTGTCACTACATCGGCGAGGCTCACGCCATCGAGTTTCCCTAACTTCCACCCGTCCTGACCATCCCTTTCAGTTCTAGGCACTGATTTCTTGCCATCTTTGGAATCGGTGAGCATGGCAGGCTGGGCTTGGGCTGCGGCAACTGCGATTGATAGTATGAATAAGAAAAAAGTCATTTTTAAAGAGCCTAACCATTAACCCATTCTTTGGCTTCCTTTTCGTATTCCTCATCATTAGCCATTGCCTTATAACCTATCTCTAAATCTGTACAAGGAGTTTGTGCTTTATATCGTAAAAAGGCAATGAAATTAGAAATCTCCGATAAACATTCCTTCGGCAGGGTTTCAATTTCAGAAATAATAGTTTGTGTGGTCATAAAATCACCTCTCTGTTGTAAAATAGAAAATCAACTTTAGTCTTGAAGACAGCGGACAGAAAACAAGTAGCTCTTATCTCTTCTGTAGTAGAGCACATCCTCGTTGTTGTAGTGCATGTACCTGCTGTAAGCACCGTCGTTGTTACTGCTACTCCACAAGTAGCCGTAGCTGCCAACATCGAAGAAACTGCCATCCGAGTCGCCAATGCCGCCCGGCAAAGCAGAAAACCCGAACTCATCCGTGCCATTCCAGCCGTTCTTGGCTTTCAATTTTTTACCAGCTATTTTTTCACCGCCAACATACTTATCCAACTCATCCCACTCGCTATTGCTCGGCAAATGCCAACCGGAAGGACAAACTTTCATAACCGTTTCCCAATTATACAATCTGCCGTACTTTTCGCAGTTGGCGGGGTCATTGTTGTAACATACGCTATCACTTGCATCGTAATTCAAATTCTCTGCCATCCAAGTCTGATTGCCTATTTCGATGGTTTTATATGTTTTGCCATCTCTGGAATCGGTGAGCATGGCGGTTTGCTCGGTGGCGAAAACTGGCTGAGTTGTAATAACTGCTATTGACAAGATGAACAAGAAAAAAGCCATTGCCGGTAAATATAGATTCACGATTTAATTGCGAGACTTTAACAACTGAAACTCGCTCTCCGTTAAGAAATGTGCTCCGGCTTTTTCCAATTGAGGGCGACTTTCCCGCAAATGCTTATGATAATTTTTTACCGAACCAAATTTCTTCATTAGGTTCTCGCGAATCCGATAAACTTCATCTATCGGATTTTCATCAATGTAATCCATCTTCTACCTCCTCTTTTTCTGAATCCATAATCACATCTGGCGTGTACATTTTAGGCAACCATAAATTCTTTTTATAATTATATTCGGCAACCTTATTGTATGAATGCCCACCTAAATGCGTCATATTCCAACTCATTAAATAATCAATTTTTCCAACTACAGATACCGCCAAATGAAAACAATCGGTCTTAGCTTTGAATGGTATGCCTAAATAAGAGAAATATTCCTCAGCAAGTTCTTCAATTTCTTCGGTTATAGGAATATAAGAAATATCTTTTATTAACTCCAATCTTCGTTTTGCCGCTTCTGGATCGCCATCGCTGCATTCTGCAAAAACATATTGGCTTATGAATAAATCGTATTTATAACGCTCTTGTTCCCAAAAAAGCTTAGATATATCTTGCCTATACGCAGTTATTAAATCTCTGCTCGTCCTAGCTGTTACCAAACTAGGTATTGTGGTTTCTACATAAACACTCTTTTTTTGCACAAGCATTCAGATAATATAGAAATGCTAATCCAGTGACATTGCTTGAATACGTGTCTAATCTTTGATGCAACGAATAGAAAAAAAACTGTCCTTATCGTCGTTGCCCCAGTATGCGTAATCGCTGTCGTAGTGTATAACCAGGTAGCAGCGGTTGAGTCTAGAATCCGCACTGGCACTCCACCAATAGCCGCTGTAACCGAGATCGTCGAAGCCACCACCCGAGTAGCCGCCGCCGCTCGGCAGAGCCGAAAAGCCGAATTCGTCTGTGCCGGGTTTATAACTACTACCGGTATTCCAGCCGCTCTTGGATTTCAATTTTTTCCCTGCCATGTATTCATCACCAACCTTATACAAAGTTTCATATTCATTTTCGTTCGGCAAATGCCAACCAGAGGGACAAGCTCTCGTTGCCATTGCACTATTATACAACCTGCCGTATTTCACAGTTGGTGGGGTTATTATCGTAGCATTTTCTGCCGCTGGCATCGTAATTCAAATTCTCCGCCATCCAAGTTTGCTTGCCTATTTTGACGGTTTTATA
>LIUI01000064.1:7912-10962 GCA_001462235.1 Fibrobacteria bacterium GUT307 | reverse complement strand
GTCAAAGTCCGCCACAAGGCTGCGGCGCTCGGTGCCGTCCGCTTTTGTGTACACCAGCTCGACCTTGCCCTTGCCCTCTATTTCCATTTCCGTGGATTTATACACATCGCCGTAGGCATGACGGCCTATAACAATGGGCGCTTTCCACGTACTTACCGTCGCCTTGATGCAGGGAAGGACGATGGGCTTGCGGAACACCGTGCCGTCAAGAATAGCCCGGATTGTTGCGTTGGGGCTGGGGTGAAGGCGCTTTAGGTTGTATTCCTTTTGCCGGGCTGTATTGCTGGTAATGGTGGCGCATTTTACCCCCACCCCAAGCCGCAGCACGGCCCGCGCAGATTCGGCGCTTACCGCGTCGTCCGTGGCGTCCCGGTTCATAAGGCCCAAATCGTAGTATTCGGTCTTTAAGTCCACAAATGGAAGAAGGAGTTTTTCCTTTACCACTTCCCAGAGTACCCTGGTCATCTCGTCCCCGTCCATTTCGACAAGGGGGTTTTTCATTGTTATTCGTGCCATGGGTCCAGTATACAGATTGCGCTCAACCTTGACAATAAGGGAGGCAAGAACCATAATGGTTATAATGGAGCCGGAACAGTGGGATTTAACGGTATCGTCCAGGCATAAACTGCTGGATTTTAAGCTGAGGGAGCTTATACGGTATCGGGACTTGATATTGATGTTTTTCTGGCGGGATTTTGTTACGGTCTACAAGCAGACCGTCCTGGGGCCTCTGTGGTACATAATCAGCCCTCTTTGTTCTACCCTTGTATATGCCTTTGCTTTTGGAAATATTGCCGGCATAGGGACCGACGGTATCCCATCCCTCCTTTTTTACTACGGCGGAACCATGCTGTGGACGTATTTTTCCACCTGCCTTAACTCCGCCTCGGGGATTTTTCTTGCCAACGCGGATACCTTTGGAAAGGTGTATTTTCCCCGTCTTGCCGTCCCCATCGCCACCACCTTTAGCTCCCTCTTTAAGATGCTTATACAGTTTGCCATGCTCATGGTTTTTTTGGTGTATTTTATTGCTACAGGAAGCCCTGTAAGGCCGTCCGCTTCGGCCTTGCTCTTTCCCCTTATGTTGTTATGGCTTGGCGCTCTGGGGACCGGTGTAGGTATGATTTTTTCCGCCCTTACTACCAAATACCGGGATTTAAGCCATGTGCTTGCCCTGGGACTCCAGCTTGCCATGTACATAACCCCGGTTGTGTACCCCCTGTCCCAGGTTCCGGAAAATTTCCGCATTTATTTTTATTTTAATCCGGTAAGCGCTCCCATGGAATTGTTCAGAATCTGGTTTTACGGAGTGGGAACCGTACCCAACGAAATGATCATGATAAGCCTTGTCAGTACTGCGGTAATTGTTTTTGTGGGACTGATATTGTTTTATCAAACCGAGCGAACCTTTATGGATGTAATATAATGGCGACAGCAGTTAAGATTGAAAACCTTTCCAAGTACTACAGGCTTGGGGTAATCAACAACGGAGTCCTGTGGCAGGATATGCAAAGTTATTTTGCCCGTTTGTTTAACGTTGAAGATCCCAATAAAGAAATAGGCCGGGAAGAAGTTTACGACAAAGAAGGATTCTGGGCGCTTTCCGGGATCGATCTGGAAATTGAGCAGGGCGACAGGGTGGCCATTATGGGACGGAACGGCGCGGGAAAATCCACCCTGTTGCGGATCCTAAGCAGGATCACCGTTCCAACAAAAGGCTGCTTCCATGTAAAGGGCAGAATAGCCAGCCTTCTGGAAGTTGGTACGGGCTTCCACCGGGAGCTTACCGGCAGGGAAAATATTTTTATGAACGGGGCGATCCTGGGGATGAAGCGCCGGGAGGTGGCCCGCAAACTTGACGAGATTATCGCGTTTAGCGAGATAGACCACCACCATATTGACACCCCAGTAAAGCGTTATTCTTCCGGTATGTATGTACGCCTGGGTTTTGCTATAGCCGCCCACCTGGAAAGTGAAATACTCATAGCCGATGAGGTATTGGCTGTAGGGGATATTGCCTTTAGGCAAAAGGCAATAGGAAAGATGAATGAATTAAGCAAGGAATATGGTCGAACGGTGCTTTTTGTGAGTCATATGCCCGGCATAGTTTATCAGTTGTGCAATAAGGGTATTGTTTTGGAACACGGCAAAGTAACGGTAGAAATGTGCCCGGTGGAAGAGGCTGGAACAAAGTATCTGGAGCTCATAGGAACTGTCGAGTAAGATTGAAGGTACTCTTAAAGAGTACGAACCAGGCAAGCCTGTTTCGGCGGCTGCCGGGTTTTACCAAGAGTAATTTCTTTACTTCCGGAAAACCCCGGAAGATTTTGGCATATCCAAATATGTTCATTCAACGATATCTATAAGGAATATAAACCATGAAAGGCATAATTCTTGCCGGCGGATCCGGCACGCGGCTTTATCCCATTACCAGGGCTGTGTCCAAGCAGATACTGCCCCTGTATGACAAACCGATGATCTACTATCCCCTTTCCGTACTAATGCTTGCAGGGATTCGGGAAATACTGATCGTCTCCACCCCAAGAGATATTCCTCTTTTTAAGGAACTGTTTGGCAACGGCAAATGGCTGGGTATGGAATTTGACTACAAAGTTCAGGAAAGCCCCAGGGGGCTGGCCGACGCTTTTATCGTAGGTGCGGATTTTATCGATGGTAAAAGTTGTGCCCTTGTTTTGGGAGACAATATTTTCTATGGCAAGGGTTTTAGCAGTACGCTTAGAGAAACCAAAGGCCGTATAGAGAAAGAAGGGGGAGGGGCAATTTTTGGGTATTATGTAAAAGATCCAAAAGATTATGGAGTGGTGGAATTTGATGAAAAAGGCAAGGCGCTTTCCATAGAAGAAAAGCCCGCTCATCCCAAAAGCCATTATGCCGTTCCCGGTCTTTATTTTTATGATAATACGGTGGTGGACATCGCAAAAAATATACAGCCTTCCGCCAGGGGAGAAATAGAAATTACCGCGGTAAACAACGCCTACCTTGAACAGGGCAGGCTTTCTGTGGAAACCCTGGGCCGGGGCATGGCCTGG
>LIUI01000064.1:0-7751 GCA_001462235.1 Fibrobacteria bacterium GUT307 | reverse complement strand
TGGAAGCCGCTAACTTTATAGAGACCATCCAGAAACGGCAGGGCATGTATGTTTCCTGCATAGAGGAAATAGCGTATGCCAACGGCTGGATAAACAGGGAAGCGCTCCTGGGCCTTGCCGCCGATTATAAAACAGCATACGGCGAATACTTAAAATACATCGCAGAGGAAATGTAA
Source organism: Fibrobacteria bacterium GUT307 (assembly GCA_001462235.1). Taxonomy (GTDB): domain Bacteria; phylum Fibrobacterota; class Fibrobacteria; order Fibrobacterales; family Fibrobacteraceae; genus Fibrimonas. Next base: position 7,575 of record LIUI01000064.1, on the reverse strand, counting down.
GTGCCCTTTACCATTACGCCATGTCCTATTTCCGGCCTGTATGAAATTCAACCCAAAGTGTTTGGAGACCAGCGCGGTTATTTTTTTGAATGTTATTCCGAGCGGGATTTTAATAGTGCTGGCATAACGGCGCGTTTTGTGCAGGATAACCAGTCATGCTCGGGTAAGGGAACATTGCGGGGCCTGCATTTTCAGAAACATCACACCCAGGGAAAACTTGTGCGGGCCATACAGGGCGATGTTTTTGACGTGGCTGTGGATATAAGGCCGGACTCGCCATCGTATGGCAAATGGCACGGCGTAATTTTAAGCGAAACAAAAAACAACCAGTTTTACATTCCTCCGGGCTTTGCCCACGGATTTTTGGCCTTAACAGACACCGCTGTATTTGCCTACAAATGTACGGATTTCTATTATCCGGAAGACGAAGGCGGCATAATCTGGAACGACCCATCTATAGGAATTGAATGGCCCGATCTGGGTATGGAGTATATTTTGTCGGATAAAGATAAGAAACTTCCCGCCTTTTCATCATTTACTGCCGGAGACAAACAACAATGATATGGCTTATCGGCAATAAAGGCATGCTGGGAACGGAGCTTTCCCTGCTTCTGGAAAGAAATAGATTTCCCTTTGTTGGAACGGACAGGGAGTTGGACATTACAGATATGGCGGCTCTGGAGAATTTTGCTTCTGCACATTCCTTTGACTGGATAATAAACTGCGCCGCGTACACGGCGGTAGATAAGGCCGAAGATGATGGTGATGTCTGCCGCAGCCTTAATGCCGATGGGGTGGGAAACATAGCCGCTACGGCGAACAAAATAAAAGCAAGGTTGATACATATCTCCACCGATTATGTCTTTAACGGCAAAGGAAACAGACCGTATACCGAAGATGATCCCACCGACCCAATAGGCGTTTACGGTTTAACCAAGCGGGACGGAGAACTTGCGGTATTGAAGAATAATCCGGACTCCTACATTATTCGCACCGCATGGCTCTACGGCAAACACGGCAACAGTTTTGTTCACACCATGCTCAAATTGATGAATGAGCGGGAAAGCATTTCTGTAGTCAACGATCAGAATGGCAGCCCTACATGGGCTTATGATCTTGCTTCAACGGTTTTGGCCTTTTTTGAAAAAGACGTTCCTTTTGGTATTTACCATTTTACAAACGAGGGAAGCATAACCTGGTTTGACTTTGCAAAAGAAATATATAGCCTTGGGCGCAAAAATGGATCTGTTACAAACAACTGCAAAATAAAATCCTGTACCAGCGCCGAATTTCCGGCAAAAGTAGCAAGACCGGCCTATTCCGTGCTTGATAAAAGTAAAATCAAAACCGCTCTTGGCATTACCATTCCCCCATGGGATGAAAGCTTAAGGAAATTTCTTGAAGCGTAAATTAACCAACATTCTTGTAACAGGCGGAGCCGGGTTTATCGGCGTTAATTTTATCCGTTTTCTTTTGGGAGAGGGTTCTTCAAAGCCTGATTATAAAGGACGGATCATCAATCTGGACGCGCTTACTTACGCGGGAAACGCAGCAAGCCTTAACTCAATAGAAAAAAGTTTTGGCGGAACGCGGTATTTCTTTGAAAAGGGCGATATTGGCGACCATGCCTTTGTAGAAGCTGTTTTTCAAAAGTACAGCATTGATACGGTGGTGCATTTTGCCGCCGAAAGCCATGTAGACCGTTCAATTCTGGGCCCGGAAGCTTTTATAAAAACCAATGTGCTTGGAACATTTACCCTCTTGGATGTTGCCCGTAACGCATGGAAAGACAGCGCCGGGCAAATCCGGCAGGATGTGCTGTTTCATCATATCAGTACCGATGAAGTATACGGTTCTCTGGGTGAGACCGGATATTTTACAGAAACTACCCCCTACGATCCCCGCTCGCCGTATTCCGCCAGCAAAGCGGCAAGCGATCACCTGGTAATGGCCTATCGCCATACTTATAATTTACCCATAATCCTTTCCAACTGTTCCAACAATTACGGCCCCTACCAGTTTCCGGAAAAACTCATTCCCCTTATGGTTCTGAATATGCTGGAAGACAAGCCCCTTCCCGTTTACGGCGACGGCAAAAATATACGGGACTGGCTATATGTGGAAGACCACAATAGCGCTGTTTGGACCATTATGCAAAACGGCAAAACAGGGGAAAAATACAACATAGGCGGAGAAAACGAGTGGGAGAACATTAAACTGCTCAATGCGCTAATTGAAATTGTGGCAAAAAAATCAGGCAAAGATGTCGAGAAAATACGATCATTAATAACCTATGTTAAAGACCGCCCCGGCCATGACCGCCGCTATGCCATCGACTGTTCCAAGCTAAAGAAAGAGCTTGGCTGGAAACAGACGGTAAGTTTTGAAGAAGGCCTTGGGCGCACCGTAGACTGGTATCTGTCAAATAGAGAATGGATTAACGATATACGCAGCGGGGAATACCAGCACTGGGTAGAGAAAAATTACGGAGTGCGGTAAAAAGAATTGAAATTAACCATATTCGCGGCCCAGAGAAAATGCAAATGAAAAGTATCGCAGACATACTGGCGAGAAAACAGTGAAATGTCATTCAGGTGAATAAGGTTTTGCGGAGCAGGCAATCAGAAAAGGTTATAGGGAACTAATATTACAGACTTCAAATTAATAATTTTTGCCGTCTTTGTGGTTGTGGCAGCTGGGAACGCTTTTGGTCAGACTTATGGTTTGGCGCTGGTTCCGTCAGACATACGTCTTGAACCAGTTTATACAAACGGTGCTATAACGGGGTGCAATCTTTTTGTGCGTAAAAAGCCGGGCATGGATTCGGTGATGCTGACAGAGTCCACAGGGTATCATGCGCTACGTTCTCTTGAATGGAACCCAATCAACGGTTCCGAAAGGCGTGAGCTTTCCGGTGTGCCGTTAATAGGGGCCTATTCGCTCTATAGCATTGTAAGTTCAACGCCAATTCCCGATATAGTATTTGGCAGTTGTTTTCAGCTTTTTATTCCGTTAAGAGTAGTGTATGGCAACCCGTCTTCCTCAGCCGGGACTGTATATTTGAACATAAGCAACGGAGTCAAAATCAACATAAGGACATTTGACCATAAATACGCAGACCCTGGTATAGGCAGATTTCAAAACAACCTGCTTTTAATACATACTCCGGCTGAACATTATTCAAGTCCTTATGCTGAAGTTGAGGCCGCCAGTGCAGAAGCAGAGGCTGCCAGAGTTGAAGCAGAAATTGCCAGAGCCGAAGCGGAAGCTGCCAGAGCCGAAGCGGTACGTGCGTATTCTGCAGCAGAAGCTCAGCCTAGTTCTTATAATTCTTCTAATTTAAAAATGGTATTGCGCGATGTTGTGCTGAACAGGGAATTTCTGGATCAGATGCAGGATGAAGAATTACGGCGTTTCTTAAGGAACGCTTTTTTGGAAAAACAACGTGAACAAAGACAAGAGAAATAATATTAATCTTAAGACGGTGTTTATTTTTTTAAAGAAATATTTCTTTATACCTGCTCAAATTACCATAGCTATTGTATCTGTCTTGGTAATTATGAAAACAAATACAATAACCAATACCGCCAATCTTCTTCAAATTAATGACGCAATACAAAAAAGGACGGACATTGTTTTTGCTGTAGATATGAAAATAAAGGAATATGTTTTAGTAACAGTAAAAAGCGATGCTCCTATTAATGAGGATCAAGGCGAATTACTTGATATTGAAAGACGAGTTGCCGTTGCCTCGTTGCTAAACGCCTATGAATTTGCCTGTTCGCAATATACAAAGAATAAAATTGACAAAGAGGCGTTCAAATTATTTTATATTGAACTAATAAGACACATAAAGACAGAATACGGTTCTTATTTTGAAAGCAGAGACGGGATAACACCGTATACGGCAATTGACAGTGTACACAGGGAATGGTATGGCAAATAGATTGAAAGGTGAGATTAGAAATGACCGCTAGAACAGCTCCCTTGTTATCTATTATAATTCCTGTCTATAACACCAGTCTCTATTTAAGGAAATGCCTTGACAAAGACTATTGGGGAAAATCAAGAACGTCTTAAAACGATAGGATTAATATGCCAAAAGTATCAGTAATTATTCCAGTTTATAATGCCGCCCCTTTTTTACATCAATGCCTTGACAGTATTGTGCATCAAACATTAACTGATATAGAAATCATTCTTGTCAATGACGGCTCAACTGACGACAGTAATAATATACTTAATGAATGTTCATCAAAAGATAATCGTATATCAATTATTAATCAAGAAAATAAAGGAGCTGGGGCCGCCCGTAATTCCGGTTTACGGTTGGCAACAGGCAAATATCTTTCTTTTCTTGATGCTGATGATTTCTTTGAACCTGAGATGTTGGAAAAATTGTACAATAAATGCGAAGAAACAGGCGCGGATATAGCAATTTATAAGGCAAATTCCTATGATAATCAGAAGGGAGAAATTATAGGCGATTTGGGGTGGACGAGTCTTGCGGGTATTCCTGACAAACCATTGTTTTCCTATAAGGATGTTGAAAGATTCTACCAATGCTGTTCATCTGTCGCATGGGATAAGTTTTTTAGAAAATCATTTGTCGATGAGTACGGGATTATTTTTCAGGAAATAAGGTTTTGTAATGATGTATATTTTGTTCATACTCTTTTATGTTTGACAAAAAAAATAACAACACTGAATGAGCATTTTGTCATTTACCGGCAAAATGTACCAACATCAATTTTTGCTACATCAAAAAATGACCCGTTGTGCTTTTATGAATCTATTAGAGCAACACGGGAAAAATTGAAAACCTTGTCTCATTATCATGAGATTGAAAAAAGTTATGGTAATTGGACTGTTGGTTTTTGTCTTTTCCATCTGTTTTTTAGGAAAAATTCAGATTCAAGGGCATTTACTATTACTTATAAAGCATTGCAGGACTATATTTTTGATGAAATGGGTGCAAAAGATCGCAATAAGGATTTCTTTTATGAAGACTATTTCTATAACCAGCTACAAAAAATAATTTCAACACCTCTTGATGATTACTTTTTTGAAAGTGTTTTGGATAGGAATAGCTTGCAAGTAGAATGCAGCAATTTACTTTACGAGCGGGATCGTCTGCGAGAAGAAAGAAATCAATTACAAGGGGAGAAGGCTCACTTACAAGGTGAACTAGATTACTCACAAAGTGAGCAAAATCGCCTCCAGCAGGAAATAGATAGATTACAAATTGAATGCGATAAACTGTGTCAAGAGCGGGACACTCTTCTTGCTTCATGGTCTTTCCGTTTGGGGCGTATGTTTACATGGTTTCCGAGGAAACTGAGAGGACTATTTCGTTGGTTAAACAAACACCGGTGATGAATAAAGAAAAGCGATCAAGATATTTTCCATTTGCCGTAAAGTTAGGGGTAAACTTTGGATAATATAAAAAGGATACCAAATGAAATTACTTGTATTTTTATAGAAGAGAATAAAAAAATGTTTGAAACTGGAAAATATGAAAAAATAGGATATAAGTTATTCATGGAGTATCCTGATTATCGGAAAAAATATGAATCCTTAAGCTCACCTTATCAAATAGGTTTCTTGCTTGGTCTAATTGATGAATATAGATTCTCTTTTGGAGGGAGTATAAATAATGTTCTTGAGATAGGTGTTTATAATGGTGTAACATCGTTGTATTTATTAAAACAGGGGTGTAAGAAAACTAGTTTTGAACTTTATGGAATTGATAAAGGTCAAGATGATTTTTTTGGACAGGCAGTATTTTGTGAAGCAACAACAGAAGAACAAGCCCATTATCATTTACATAAAAACAGTACAAGTTTTGATATAGAGAAAGTTATTGGCGAAAAAAAGATAGATATGGTTTTTATAGATGGTGGACATTCCCATCCACATCCAATTATTGATCTAATACATGTTATTCCCTTTTTACATACAGAATCAATAGTAATGCTTCATGATGTTGTTACTTATATGAGGCCAAACGCATGGGGAGAAAGTTTTATATATTGTGGCTGGGAAGGTGAAAAATACAGATCGGTCCATTTAAAAGAAAATCTTGATCCGGGAAACGATTCGAGTCTTGGTTGTATAAAAATACCATTTGATAAAAATAAATTGTATGATAACATTTTAAATATTGTTAAGTTGCCATTTAGAGTGGCACCATGGAAATTTGATGATATAAATCTTGGGATCAACGAAAATAGTATTAATATGTTAAAAATATTTATGATGAAATATTATGATACACAATTTGCAGAACAAATATCTACTTTATTGTATGCAAACCTTAAGGAATATAAAGAAAACTGGTTACTTTATTTACATGAAACTAATTTCTTTAATTATCTTTTTGAAAAATCTAATAAACAACAAGAAATTCTCAATGATGTTAAGAATAAACTTAATGATTTAACTTTTGAGGAAAAAAATACGATCACTTACAGAGCGAAATGGATCAACTGCGTCAGGAACAGAACGTGCTTCTTGCTTCTCTGTCTTTCCGTTTGGGACGTATGCTAACATGGTTTCCGAGGAAAACACGCGGTTTTTTTGTTGTTTGAAAATGTTATTGCACTAAGACTTATTGATAAAGTCGAATAAAAATATAAAGGAGTTAAAAAATGCCTAAAGTATCTGTAATAATCCCTGTCTATAATGCTGAAAAATACCTTCATGAATGTCTTGATAGTGTGATCAACCAAACGCTTAAGGAAATAGAAATAATTTGTATTAATGATGGTTCTACTGATAAAACTATTGATATTCTCAATGAATATGCGAGTACTGATAATAGAATAATTATACTTTCTCAAGTTAATAAAGGAGGTGGTGCGGCGCGTAATGCAGGACTTGAAATTGCAAAAGGTATATATATTGCATTTTTAGATTCTGACGATTTTTTTGACTTGCAAGCACTTGAAAAAGCATATGTAAAAATAATAAATGATAATGCTGATATTGTTGTTTTTAACTGTATGACTTATAACAATGATAATAAAGAATATGGAAATGCACCTTGGATTTTTGTAAAAAAATATTTCCCTCAAAACATTCCGTTTTCATATCATGATACAAAGGATTACATTTTTAATTTGTTCTCTAGTACAGTATGGAATAAATTGTATAATAGAGAAATGATAATAAAATCTGGTATTAGATTTCAAGAGATAAAACGAACAAATGATCTTTATTTTGCATATATCGCTTTGATAAATGCAAGGAATATTACCGTATTAGATGATATATTAGTATTTTATCGGAAAAATACCCAACATAATTCTCAGTCAACAAATCATGAAACACCATTTGATTTCTATTATGCTATGAACGCGGTCAAGGATGAATTAAATAAAATTGGTGTATATGATGAACTAGAAAGAAGTTATTTAAATAGATTACTTGAGAGTAGTATTTATACTTTATTATCATTAAAGGAAAGGAAATCATTTGTTTTATTATATAAAAAAATAAAAGAAATTATTCTTGTAGAATTAGATATTGAGAATCGTCCAGAAAATTATTTTCATGATATTTATAATTATCATT
>LIUI01000063.1 GCA_001462235.1 Fibrobacteria bacterium GUT307 | reverse complement strand
CCCGGATCATTCTGATACCGAAGATAGATTTTTAATACTCGGTTTAAGCGAATTGCTAAAACTACTTGTAGTATGTCATTGTTATAAAGAAAAAGAAGATATAATTAGAATTATTTCGGCTAGAAAAGCCACTAAAAAAGAAACTTCAAAATATGGAGGAGAAAATGAGAAAAGAGTATGACTTTTCAAATGCAATGCCTAATCCGTATGTAAAAAAACTGAAAAGGCAAGTTACAGTTAAAATAGATGCAGCTATTGCCGATTATTTTAAGAAGCAAGCTGTGCAGTTGGGAATGGCTTATCAGAATTTGATAGGTCTTTACCTGACTGATTGCATTGCAAATAAAAAAAAGATTTCTGTAGCTTGGAAATAAATTGGAAGTATCGCGCTTAGGCAGAGAGAATATATATTTCAATAAAGCAATGTTTTTAAAATCATCTGTATTTCGTGTTACGACATAAGCCGCATTTGGGAAATTATATTCGCTGCTACAGAGTATTTATTTTATTTTCAGGCAAGCCAGTTACTCTTGATATTAAATCAAAGCCAAGACCCTCAGCTTTCATTTTACGTGCCGTCAGCAAAGTATTCTTGGCTTCGCCAATAGTAACGCCTTCCTCAAACCTAACTTCAAGGGCTTCCTGCATATTCCACTCGTGAAACACCATATTTTCTACCTCTGAGCCATGCTCCGTTAAAAATTCCACCAATATGTTCCTGCCTACGCAACTATTCATGGCAACCCTAACAGCATCTTTCAAACTCATAGTCTGCTGGTTCTCCCTAACTGCAGCTATGAACTCCTCATAGCCGCTAAGGGCAGAACTCTTTGCTGCCATCTCTGCATTCCTGCCCTTGTTGATGTTGTAAGCCTTAACTACCAACTCAAGATTGGGAACGCCTTGACCAAGCTCAAAAAAATCGGACAATCTCATTTCCGTGAAATCGGCCATCTCTTTTTCGCCATTGTATAAAACTATAAATTCCGGGGAAGGGATTTTGATTTTATGCTCCTTGTACAAATCTCTGCGATTTGTGAGCCTTTCGTATTCGCGAGCTATGTATATAAGCATTCTGAGCGGCATATTCTCGTTTATTGACGACTGGTGCTCTATCAATACCACCAATTTATCCTCAATCACAAAAGAGATGTCGTTCAGTTGTTCCATGTAGAGAGCATCAGAAAGAGTCACTATTTTGATTTTTGTGTTTTCCGGGTAGTTTTTACCGCTAATAGCGTTGTATAGCTCCAGAGCTTTTTCGGGTGTTCCGAAGAGCTTTGTGAAGACGCTATTTTTGTATTTGCGGTTGGTCGCGGTTTCGCCTGCATTTTCTTGCATTTGGCAATCTCCTATTTTGATTCCTCTATATACTTAGACGGAAAAAACGGGGAAAAAGTTCAAAAAAAGTGAAAAAAACTTAACGTTTCCCCAAAAAAAATCTATATTTACAATAATGTCGTACAACACCCTAAATCCAGCAAAAGGAGTTTGCAGTGCAGGCCAAGCCTTGCACCCGTGACTTTTGTCATAAGTATGTCATAGAAACAAGTATATACGCATTCCGCTATTTTCCATACGGCAAGTCCAAAGAAGCACAAGAAAATCAGCAAAAAAGGCTTGAAATAGCCGAAAAATTCCTTTTTTTACAAACCAATAACCAAGGAGGTCTATATGAAAAAAGAGATGGCTAAAAAACCATTGGAAAGCTCAATTTTAACCGCAAGCCTTTTGCTTGCTCTATCGCTAATCCTTTCCTGTTCCAATGACGAAAGCAGCGGCAATGGTGGCGGCAATGAGGGCACGATAAAGAAAGCATCCATAAGTGGTGTTTCCCAGAAGGGTCCTTTTGTGAAAGGCTCTGCGGCTATCCTATACGAGTTGAACAAGGATCTGTCCCAGACGGGTAGAATATTTCAAGACATAATTGCAGACGACAGGGGGAGTTTTGAGATAAAAGGCGTTGAGCTTGTCTCACCTTATGCCCTTCTGAAGGTGGAAGGCTATTACCGCAACGAGGTGACGGGGCAGGTTTCTGCCGCTCCCATTACGCTGTATGCGATAGCGGATGTGTCGGACAGGGACAATGTGAATGTGAACCTGCTCACCCACTTGGAATACCGCAGGGTTATGAAGCTGGCAGAGGGCGGGAAGAGCATTAGGGAAGCGAAGAAGCAGGCGCAGAGGGAGATATTGGCTGTGTTTGGCATAAGCGGGGATTTCATGGACAGCGAGGATATGAGCATTTTCGGGAGTGGCGAGGGGGATGCGGCGTTGCTGGCTATTTCCGTTCTGCTGCAGAGAAATCTGAGCGAGGGGAACTTCTCTGAGCAGTTATCGGCTTTTAGTTTGGAGTTTGCGGAAGATGGCGTGTGGGAGAATGAAAGTGCGAAAGCGGCAATGGCGTACTGGGCTTCAAATATTGATTATGAAATACAATATTGCATGTATGAAGGTCCGGCAAATTGTTGGCGTATGCCGACCAATGATATGTGTCAGAGTGGCAGATTAGTATCATCCTGTTCCAATACAATGGCGGAAGCCATGACGGAATCAGAATTCATAAGAAACAATATATTAGCTTGGGGTTTGTCGGAAAATGTTCCTGCTTTTGAGAAATATGTTAGAGAAATTTGGTCACGTTATTACGGGCTTGAAGAATGCACAGAAGATAGGGAAAGCTATCTTACGAGAGATAATGATGGAATGAATTATGTTTGCGAATCAGGTAGCTGGCATCGTATTTCAGAATTTGAAGCCGATACTTATGGGTGGAATTGTAAAGAAGGAGCCCCTTATTGTGTTGCAGAATGTACAGAGGGAGAGATAAAAGTTGGTAATGTAAGTGGACATGATTATATTTGTGAATTCAGAGACTATTGTGCCTGGTGCGATCTGGGCGGCGAGACTGTTTGGTGGGAGAAAAGGGAGTAATATTTCACGAATACTTCAGTACATAATGCATTAACTCGCAGTGATTAGTGTCCGCATACACGCGCAAGGCAATGCAATTCTAAATTTTCTACATTCCCTGTGATGAGAATATATTTGGATAATTGTTGTTTTAACCGCCCTTTTGATGATCAGAGCAGTATGGTTGTATTTTTTGAAACAAGGTCTAAATTGGCAATACAAAAAATGATAAAGGATAAGCATTTAGAACTTGTATGGTCTGAGATTTTAGATTTTGAAAATAATGAAAACCCTTTTGAGGAGCGAAAAGTTAAAATTCTGGAATGGAAACTTTTAGCTGTTGAGAATGTAAAGATGGATGATTTTATTCTTGATAAAGCTAAGAATTTATTGAATTTGGGATTAAGGCAAAAAGACGCTTCCCATATTGCTTGCGCGATTTCCGGCAAAACCGATTCTTTTGTCACAACCGACAAGAAAATCGTAAACAAACAAGTTCAAGGCATTGAACTTATAAACCCGATAGATTTAGTAAGGAGGCTCTATGCTAACTGACACGGTATTAAAACGAAAAGGCCTAGAGGTTCTAACTCAGGGTTTGGGAATATTAGATTCCGAGAGATTTATTTCGCTCATATTGAGTGAACCTTTTGACTATACAGAGTGGCAAAGAGACCTTTATGGCGATATGTCTTTAGATGAATTTTATGAGAAAGTGAAAGCAGCTAGGTAAAAATTCAAAAAAAACTTACCTTTTCCCCCAAAAAAATATATATTTATACACATGATGTTGTATAACTGGCTCAATCACCACAAGAAAGTATTGTTCTCTGTTCGCTGTCTGCAGGACTAAGCGGTTGGGGTACTTATGCACCCTAGCAAATTCCAATTAGGATATTCTGACTTCCAATATCGCTTTAGCCGAAGCTCGGGACAGTTCGGAAATTGAAAATATAGTGACAACTGCCGATTTGCTGTACAAATGGATTTTGAATGATAGAGAATAATTATTGCTATGCCAATCTCCTTTTTGGTTGTCTGTACATTAGACGCGTTTTGGAGGGAAAAAGTTCAAAAAAAGTGAAAAAAAGTAAAAAATTTATTTTTCCCCTTGATGAACACAAAGAGTAGAGAAATTTCTATTTTCCCGCTATGTCTAAGCCTATATCCTTAACCGGCATTAAACCTACAGGAACTCCGCGGGGGTGTGCGAACCGGTTTACGTATTGAATTTGACAAGCCCCAAAGACTTCACTATAGAATCGTAAACTTCCGGCTTTGCTTTTTCTTTCACAATAGCGGAAAGCATTTTCTTTAAATCGTAGTCGTCATAAACAAATTTGTTTTGCCGGATACTACTTCTATGCTCATCGCTTTTTGTTTTCACCAAATAAAAAGCGAACTCCCAAGCGTATTGCTCTTCATCGTTGGTGGTTAGCATATTATCGAGGATTTCGGGGTTTTTCAGCCTCTCAATGCTGTAAACGAGATGCCCTAGCTCATGGGCTAAAGTAAGCCTGATTTTTTCATCATCCATTTCCTCGCATTCGGCGGGAAGATGTATTTCGCAGCACTGGTCAAAATAGCGTATGCTGGCTTTCGTGGCTGACTTTGACACATGGGTTATGATGCGATAGTGCTTATTCAGCTTTTCTCGTATCATTTGCTCAATCTTTCTTATGGAGTGGGCAAAATAACTGCTTTTTTCAACTTTGCCTATACCGCTAGCTTCTTCTTTTGGCAACCTATCTACCATGAAGCCTTCCAATTGCCAAGCAGAGCGGACTCTTCAAGCCCAGCTAAAACTTCTTCTTTAGTCGGTTCTTCTTCCCAGCGTGTGGCTCTAACCTTCATTGTTTTCGTGAGATTATCTATTCTTGCTTCTGTGCTCTGAAGGTTGTTTTCCGCATAGTATCTGGCGAATTGCTCCGGCAGTTCAACTTCTTGTAATCTCATATGGCAAAACCTCTTTTGTTAACCGATAATATAGAAATTTCTACATTCCCGCTATGTCTAAGCCTATATCTTTAACCGGCATTAAACCTACGGGAACTCCGCATTTGGGAAATTATTTAGGGGCTATTCGCCCCGCTCTTGAATTGCGAAAAAAATATGATACCGTTTATTTTATAGCGGATTATCACGCTTTAACATCTGTGCATAACAGAGAAGAAATGCGTAGCAATACTTACAAAGTTGCAGCTACTTGGCTGGCTCTTGGGTTAAATCCGGAAGAAGGTTTGTTTTACAAGCAAAGCGATATTCCGGAGATTTTTGAACTCTCTTGGTTGCTCTCGTGTTTTACGCCAAAGGGCTTTATGAACCGTGCCCACGCCTATAAAGATAAAGTTGCAAAAAACCAGGCGGCAGGCGCAGAGCCGGATGAAGGCATTAATATGGGGCTTTACAGCTATCCTTGCCTTATGGACGCAGATATTTTGATGTTTAAGTCTGATGTTGTTCCTGTTGGCAAAGACCAAAAGCAGCACGTTGAATTTAGCCGAGATATTGCGGAGCGTTTTAACAAACATTACGGCAAAGATATTTTTGTTGTGCCGGAGCCGGTTATTCAAGCAGAAACGGATATTATCCCCGGTTTGGATGGGCGTAAAATGAGCAAGTCTTACGGCAATACCATAGAGATTTTTTTGGAGCCAAAGGAATTAAAGGCTAAAATAGGGAAGATTGTTACAAATAGCCAGCCATTGGAAGAACCAAAAGACCCGGAAAAATGCAATGTATTTGCATTGTATAAACTTTTTGCAAGCGAAGAGCAATCTGCGGCTTTGGCTGCCCGTTATAGGGCTGGGGGTATGGGCTGGGGCCATGCAAAAGAGGCTTTGCGTGAACTTTTGGAGGAGCATCTGGCAAAGTCAAGGGAAAAATATAATGCGCTTTTGGCAGATACAACGCAAATAGACAAGATTTTGGCTTATGGTGCAGAGAGGGCAAGGGCTATTTCCCAACCATTTATGCGGGAGATTAGGGATGCTGTGGGAATAGCTTAACAAAATTTCTATCTTAATTTGTAACATCTTGATAGGAGACCCCCATGCTCACCGAAAAAAACACTGTTGCGGATATGATCCGCTCCGGGCAAACCCTAATGCTATCTGGCACCGAAGAAATGCTCACCGGACTTCCTGAGGGGAATTGGGTAGGTGGCACGTCCTCTTATTTTATGAACGAAGACGGAGGGCAAAAATGCCTTGATAAGATTTTTGTGTCTAAATTGCCTCCAGATGCAAAGCTGGAACTCATCAAGTTCTACGATGCCGAACATCTAGCCGATATTTCCGGAGATTCGCTTGACCACGGTTTTACCTATCTGTTAATGCCTTTTGAAAGCCAAGCGCACTTAAAATATGCAGAAAAAGCACCTTCTTTTCCAGGGCAATTTGCAAAAATAACCATTGGCTGGGTGGCAGGGGTTCTTTTAGAAGAAATAGGCAAAAAGGCTACCAAGGTTTTTAACGGGAAAACCGGTCAAAGCTCAGAAACCGATGCTCTTGCCATGCACTGTAGCCTGCCAAAAGACAAATACGCCACAATTTCCACCATCAATATTTACGAAGCCGACACAAGTGCTACCGTAACTTTTACAAGCAACGGCTTTGAGATCGGGGATTGTTTGATAAACGGACAGCCCGCAAATATTGTCAAATACATAAAAGAAAACAACATAGATATCAATCATCCCTTGGTTACACACTTCCGCTTTGGCACTAGAGCCAACAGAATAGTAGATCTCACAGAACATCCTATGTTTGAAAATTATGGTGGCAATTATGTAAACGTATCTTTTGCAGGCATTAATGGTGATAAAGCATTGCTTTATGCGCCGGTATTTGAGGGTGTTAAATACTACTTTGCCAAACCCGCCGATTATTTTACCGAGTTCCGCAAAAATTTAACCGCTGTCTCTGATGAATTTGCATTTTCTTTCAGTTGCATACTCAATTACGTAAATTCCAACCTTGATGGCAAAGTTACCGAGGGTATGTATGGGCCATTTACATTTGGGGAAATCGCTTATCAATTGCTCAATCAAACATTGGTGTATTTAGATATTAAAAAACTCGGCACTACCTAATGTATGCTTTCCAAGTTGTTTCAAGCAAAGTTTCCAAATCGGAACTTTCTGCTTGCCAACCTAGGAATTCCTTTGCTAATGCCGGATTTGCCAAGACAACTGCCGGGTCTCCGGCACGCCTGCCTGTTATTTGATAGTTTATCTTTTTGCCGGAAATACGCTCTGTTGCTTTGATCACCTCCAAAACGCTGTTCCCGCTGTTAACGCCTAAGTTCACAATAAAACTTTCGCTGCCTTGCAATTTGTCAAAAGCCATTCTATGTGCCCTGGCTAAATCGCTCACGTGAATGTAGTCCCTTACTCCCGTGCCGTCTTCGGTTTCGTAATCGTTTCCAAAAACGCTCACAGAAGCTCTTTTGCCAATAGCCGCTTCCATAACAATGGGTATTAAGTTTGCCGGATTTTGCTCCAGCCCGCTAATTCTGCCTTTTGCATCATAACCTGCGGCGTTAAAATAGCGGAGCGCTGCATATTTTATGCCTTTTAATTTTCCATACCATTGCAAATATTGTTCAATGGCAAGTTTTGTATAACCGTAATAATTTTCCGGTTCGGTTGGGTGCTTTTCATCCATTGGAAGGTATTTTGGGCTGCCATATACAGCCGCAGAACTGGAAAATACAATATATTTAACACTATGCTTTGAGGCTGCATTCAAAATATTCAAGGAACCGGTTATGTTATGAACACTATATTTTTCCGGCAATAACATGGATTCGCCGGCGGCTTTCAATGCCGCTAAATGCACAATGCCATCTGGCTTTGTAACACAAAAAAATTCGTTTAGTTTCTGGACATCCAAAATATCGCCATGCGTAAAATTCGCTTCTTCAAATAAATTTTGCCTTAACCCGCTGCTCAAATTATCGTAAACAAAAACTTCATGGCCAAAATCCAGAAGTTCTCTTACAACATGGGAACCTATATAACCGGCTCCACCTATTACTGCTATTTTCATTTGCTCAAAATCCCTGCGAGATTATAAAGTTGAATTCCATTGAGCCAACGCTTGGAGCATCGTAGCCGCCTACTTCGCGGGGGTCTAAGGGCCAAGCAAAATCAAAACCTATAATGCCGAGCATAGGAACTATTACGCGGAAACCAAACCCAAAATCGCGTTTAAGCGATGAAATATCCCATTCCCTAAGCGGAGAACCAATATCTTTGCTAACCACTTGCTCTGAATAAGCGTTGTAATAATCGCCAAATACATTCCCCGCATCAAAGAAGAGCGGTAGCAAGTAAAAGCGGTTTGGAGCTATAGGCACGGTCAATTCTACGCCAAAATACTGGTAGCTACGCCCAAGCCTGTAAGCACCTATAGAACCTGCACTATAGCCGCGCATCAAACCTTTGTAGCCAAGCGCCCCACCCATCTGGTAAAGAGTACGGTATTGCAGTGAACTTCCGGTGATAACCCCAAATTCATTAGTTATGCCAAGAGCCAGTTTATCTGAGTAAAGCGGGAACCACCATTTAATGCTGAGTTCTGTTTGCAAAAAGCTAAAATCCCCGGCAAGAAAACCCGGTATTGCCCATGAAGCAGAAGCCGTATAACGAGAACCTTCAGTTGGGAAAATAGGCAGATTTTTATCGTCTCTAATCAAGACAAAATCAAGAGTTGCTTCGTTCCCGGTAAAGCGGACAAGACTGCCCGGGGTGTTTGGCCCCTGTTCGTTTCTTTGCCAGCTAACTCCGGTTTGAGCGTAAAAATAATCATCGGGCCAAGTGAGCCTGCGCCCTAAATAAACGCTGCCGCCATAGCGGGTAATATCCGGATAGTTATATCCACGCCACCAAGAATAATTCACCGATGCACCTATTTTTGTGGGGGTATCAAAAAGCCAAGGTTCTGCAAAACCGAGCATTATGCTCTTTTTATCAACGCCGTATTCGGCACTCATATTCGCCGCTTGCCCGTCTCCCATGCAGCAGTTTGGAATTGATAGGTTAAGTGTGAATACCAAACCGTCTGCTTGGCTATATGCAGCACCTGCTCCGAATTGCCCGGTGCCTGCTTCACGTTCGGAAACCGCAAAAATCAAATCAACATCTTGTTCGCCTGCAGGTTGAATGTCCGGTATAACTGCGTCAAAATAATTCAACTGCATTATATCTCTAAAACTGCGTTCCAAAAGGGATTGCCTGTAAGTATCGCCTGGGAATAATTTGATTTCTCTGCGTATAACCTTATCTTTTGTTTTTGTGTTTCCACGAATAAAAACCTTGTGTATTTGCGCAGGCAAACCCTCTCTTAGGGCAAAATTCAAATTTACAATGGAATCGTTTGTAAAAGTTTTTGTCTCGTCCATTTGCACAAATAAATAACCGTCTTCTCTGTAAGAATCTGTTACAGCTTTTTTGGTGGCTTCGTATAAATAATAATCAAAAACCTTTCCGCTATCTAAACGAACCTGTGCTTGCAAAAATTGGATTGGCAAAACTTCGTTGCCTGTAAAATGCACATTGCCTGCATAATACTTCCTTCCCTCTTTGATTTCTATTTCTATGTGAACATAACTTGCGGTATTAACGCTATCGTACTGCATAAGAGCAGGGATTGTTTCTTCCAGAGAGTAGCGAGTTAAGAGTTTCTCTTCGTAGGGGGTGCGTTTTTTTAGTTTGAGCAGGCTATCCACTTTTGGATTTTTCCAAACCTTGCCCTTTAAGCTCTTTACCCATTCCTTTCTGATAGCACCGTAAGTAATTACATTGTTCAAAACATCTGCGGCTAATCTTTCGCTGCTTACATCCGG
The DNA here is from genome assembly GCA_001462235.1 of Fibrobacteria bacterium GUT307. Taxonomy (GTDB): domain Bacteria; phylum Fibrobacterota; class Fibrobacteria; order Fibrobacterales; family Fibrobacteraceae; genus Fibrimonas. The sequence continues at coordinate 2,099 of LIUI01000063.1, read as the reverse complement.
AACGGGGAATGCTTGATGGTCTCCCATTTTTTCTCTGTGTTCCTTATAGTAGTGCGAAGACATTGCCATAGCCTTGCCTGCCAAAAAATGCAAGGGGTTTTCTTTATCGGTCAAGGTTTTATTTAATTGGGAATAGAGAACCTGCAAACTTGAGCCTTTGCGTGCCATGCGTCCCAGATAAAAGCGGCAAGTGGAATCCGGCAAATATTTAGCTTCGTATTTCAAGAGTTCTGCATCCAAAAAGCCATAGTGCCGTGCGGCGTTTATAACGGAATCCCTATCTGAATTAAAAACATCGGTTTTGAAGTCTCCGCCACCCCACCACGAGTCGGTTTTTGTTTGCATTCGTTCCAGAATTTCTTCTTTGGGCACACGTTCATTTCCAAAAACAAAGATGGAATCCACTTTGACTTTATTGCCCTCGCTCACATATATAATAACCTTGTTCCTATTTTCTTCAACGGGAATTTCTTCTACCCATGCTTCTGCAAGCAAAAAACCTTGTGAGCGGTAGTGGCTCAAAATAGCCTGCCTATCTCGCTCCAATTCGCTTTTGCTATAAACCGTGCCTTTGGTAATGCGGGTTTTCAATCTAAGTTCGTCTTCTGTTACATCGTCATAGCCTTCTATGAGCAGGGTATCTAGGGCTGGCTGTTCGCTCACTTCAAAAACAAAATCAACATTGCCGTTTTCGCCGTATCTTGCAAATGCTTTAATATCGCTGAACATTCCTGTTTCGTAAAGGGCTTCCATTGATTTTTTAACCTGTTCTGCCAAAACAGATGGGGAATACTGCGTATTTTCCTTTAATGCTATGCGGGACCTTAGCGATGCCGGCTCCGTATATAAGGTACCTTCTATGCTTATATTGCCAACTCTATTGTTTTCTGCAGAATTCAAAGGCATATCGGCAAATTGCGCAAAAGCAACCGCACATAAAAAAACTAAAAACAAGGGTATTTTGAAGGACATTGGGAAAGTAATATAGAAAGTATATAGTTCAGCTATCTATCTTTCTGGCGTAATATTGAAGAACTTTCTGTTATCGGCTTGCCCCAAGATGGTTTTCCAGACTTTTTTGAAACAGCGAAAATTCCATCTGATATTTCCAGCAAACCGTTTGGGTTTGCAAAATCTGCCAACATAACTTGAGCTATTATATGGGAGGTTTTATTTGAATATTCGCCTTCTATAAGGCCATACTCATCTATTGTCAGTGCAATCAGATTACCCATTTGGTAGCCATCTTGATGTGTGCAGTTGGCTGTTGAAGCACTTGCAAACTGGGTTATGCCTCTGAAATCACCAGGACCGCCTACATCAAGGTCTATATACATTGTATCTGCACCGTTACGTGGGTTAACTTTAAGTTCCTGGCTAGTGTCATCAAAACGCCAAGTAGCAACAGTACCGTCTTGTGTAAAAGACATTTTGCCCGCACCGCTGCCCTGAACAATTTCTTCCTTGCCTTCAAAACTGATATTCCACTCCCATTTATCTATTTCGCTTACCTTAATAAAGGTGATTGTTAAAATATGTTCTTCGCCGGAATTATCGTAAATGGAAAAAACAGTCTTAAATGTACCGCCTGTTTCGGTTTCTGCGTTTAAGTTTCCTGCCATGATAATTCTAGTTGTGGCCTTTGCCGGCGTTGTCATTGGGATTTTTACATTGCCAATAGTGTGGTTTATTTTGCCCTGAAGCACCATTCCATTTGGCAAAGCAAGGCAACCTTCGGCATCCATAGCAAAAACTCCATTTTTTGTATAATATGTTTCAACGCTATCGCTCACTCCCAAAAAAGCATCGCCATCAACGGCAATGTTAAATATACTTGTGTACTGCCCCATCTCTTTATATTCGCAACTCAAATCCATAACTTCCTCGCTTTGGGTACATGAAACAAAAGCAGATGTTACTGCAAGCATTGCAGCAAAACCCAAAGCAAAATAACGATTGGCATACGTTTTCATATCCGATTATTAGAATTTAGTAAAATTTTCTAAATTAACCCCAATGCTCCGCAAACTTCCATTCTCAGGTGTGCAAACCTTCGCCGATGTCATAAATGACTTTGCCGTGTATGTGGACAAAACCGC
>LIUI01000062.1:18652-44385 GCA_001462235.1 Fibrobacteria bacterium GUT307 | reverse complement strand
TCTTTCAAAACTTCCTTCATACACTAAATATACAAAATTTCCCTCAAAAAAGGAAACTTTTTTAAATTTTTTCCCTCAAAAAAGGAAATTTTTTATTTATCCGCCAAAATTCTGACAAAAAGCAATACATGGGAACACTATTAAAATCTTTTCTATTTTCTTTTTCATGAAAATTATTATTATACTTTTGTTAGGCTTGCTGTTAATTTTGTTCTATTCTTGCGGCTTGCCGGCTGATGGCTCAGGAAGCCAATCTCTTGACTATAATTTACGTGGTGTATGGGAAACAGACAAAGAAAGTAAACCCGGAATTCCCAGCAAACCAGGGGATAGCCTTTATGCCAGAATAGAAATTGACTACAAAGATATAACCATAATTGGCAATATAGCGCATTTTGAAAATTTTACAAAAAACACTCCATTAGAAGCCTATACTACCAAAGACAGCCTTATATACATATATGATAGAGGGGAATGGCAAATGAATCCTATACCTTACAGAGCTTGGAAAGCCGGTTCTTCTTATCCAGGAAAAAAGATGCTAACGCTAAGAGCTAATGGCTTATTAAAAGATGAAACTTTTAAGTTTATTGAAGATGTCGAATAATACTTACTAGAAAAATATCGCTTGAAATTTTCTATATTTCCATACATGCGTATTCTTCTATTTATTTTAGTTATTTTTCTGGTTTCCTGTGGGAGTGTCGAAAAGCGGGAAGCTCTTAGAGCAGACCATGATAACGATATGAATATCCCCGCTATAGACGATTTTATAGTTTCCCAGAAAAAAAAGTACATAGAACAATGCTATATGCCGGTTCTCAAGAGAATTCCGTCAAATTCACCGCACCCGTGCGAGACCTCGCTATTCCAGCTCCTAGAACGCAGATATTCCATGAATTATACCCAAGAACACACAGATATGGCAGCAGATGAATTGTTTTTTATTGATTTGAAAGAAAGACTAAAAGAGAAAATAAACTCAGACCCTAGCTTGCGCAATGCCATTCGCAGGAAGAGAAAACTCAAAAACATGGATGATATCATAGACTACTACAAACCCAAATATACATTCAGGAAGGCAGATACTGAAACAAAACAATGGCAGTAAAAGATAAATCCCTCCTCTCTCTATCCTGGCCTCTCATTGTAACTTTTGGCATAGGCATGGCGCTTCCCATGTTGGATAGCTGGTTCCTCTCACGCCGCTCTGTTCAAGCAGCAGCAGGGGTTGGAGCATTGATGCCGGTAATAGGCACCCTGTTTATGGCAATACACGCCTTTGCGCAAGCAGGAGCAAGCATAGCATCGCAGTTTTTAGGCGGAGACAGGCCCCGCCATGCACAGGTTACCCAAACGCTTGTGATAACAGGCAGCACAATTTTGGGGCTTGCTATGGGAGTTTTTCTCTGGTTTGCAACACCTACAATAGTGGCTTTTATGGGCCTTAGCGGAGAACCCGCAGATGCGGCTATTAAATTTTTGCACACAATTTCACCTGCTATAGTATTTAGGGCTTTGCAGGGAACTTTAACCAGCCTTCTCGCAACGCACGGCTATACTATATGGAATTTATTTGCAAATATTATAACCCTTTTTGTGAATGTAGTTTTGAATTACACATTTTTGGGTGGTTATTTTAATATTCCGCCTTTTATGCAGGGAGTTTACGGGGTAGCCGTAGCAACCGGCTTAGCTTGGATGGTTTCTACAATATTTCTTTGGATTGTAATGGTTTATGAACTTGAACACAAAACTCATATAAAGGATATTAAAAAGGGGTACTATGTGCTTTTGCCGGAATGGCTCCGCATAGGAGTTCCTGCGGCGATTGAGCCTGTTAGTTTTCAGTTGTTTCAGGTTTTTGTAATAGCTCTGTTTGTAAGTTTAGGCGAAGTTCCTATAGCATCAAGGGTTTTTGCGGGTGCTTTTGCTATGGTGCCGGTGGTTTTGAGCGTAGGCTTGGGAAGCGGCAGCCAGATTTTGGTTGCTCATCTGGTTGGCAACAAGGAATTTGACAAGGCTAATAAAAGAATGCATCAAAGCCTTATATTGAGCAGTTCAAGTGCATTTATTGTGGCAGTAATAGTTGCGCTTTTGGGGCAGCATTTACTTGCCCTTTACCTAGAAGAAGAAAACCAGCATATAAACCAGCAAATTTTGCAGCTAGGCGGCATGCTTCTTTGGTGCGATGTAGTGCTACAACCATTTAAAGCATCTAACATTGTAATAACAAATGCATTAAGAGCATCTGGAGATTCTGCGTTCCCTGCCGTATTTGGAACCATCTCAATGTGGACTTTGGGCCTTGGCACCACCTTACTTTTATGCTTTGGAATAGGCTCTTGGAATGGATTAGGAGCAATTGGTTTGTGGCTTGGAATGGCATCCGATGAATTTTACCGTTCCATAGCAAACTATATCCGCTGGCACAGGGGAAAATGGAAAAGCAAAGGGGTGATTAAATAATTCTATATTAGCCTCTTAATTTGGAAGAATGCCGGAGTGGTCGATCGGGGCGGTCTCGAAAACCGCTGTTCGCAAGAACCGAGGGTTCGAATCCCTCTTCTTCCTTATTTTTTTCTAAATTCCACCTAATTCATTCTCAAATAGGAAAATTTTATGAGCAATCAGTATGTGTCTCGAGTAGTCGAAACCGTAAAAAAAAGGTATCCGGGTGAAGCGGAATTTCACCAGGCGGTAGCCGAAGTATTGGAATCCCTAACCCCGGTAATCGAAAAAAACAAGGTTATTGAAGAACTCGGGATTCTGGAAAGAATCACAGAACCGGAAAGGCAAATAATCTTCAGAGTTCCCTGGGTGGACGATGCCGGCAAAGTTCAAGTGAACAGAGGTTTAAGGGTACAATACAATTCCGCTCTGGGGCCCTACAAAGGCGGGATAAGGTTCCACCCGTCGGTAAACACAAGCATAATCAAATTTTTAGGCTTTGAACAGATTTTCAAAAACTCGCTCACCGGGCTTATGATGGGCGGTGGAAAGGGCGGAGCAGACTTTGACCCAAAAGGAAAATCAGATAACGAAGTAATGCGTTTTTGCCAGAGTTTTATGACCGAGCTTTACAGGCACATAGACGCAGATACCGATGTTCCCGCCGGGGATATTGGAGTAGGTGGCAGAGAGATAGGCTTTATGTTTGGGCAATATAAAAGAATTAAAAATATTTTCCACGGCGTTTTAACAGGAAAGGGGCTTTTATACGGAGGTTCGCTAGCAAGAACAGAAGCCACCGGCTATGGCACGGTTTATTTTTGCAACGAAATGCTAAAAGACAGGCAAAGCTGTATTGAAGGTAAAAAAGTTGTGATATCAGGTTCCGGAAATGTAGCTATATATGCTACGGAAAAAGCCATGAGCCTTGGAGCAAAAGTGGTTGCCCTGTCCGATTCCAGCGGTTATATTTACGATGCAGAAGGCATTAAATTAGACCTTGTAAAAAGGCTTAAGGAAATTGAGAGAAAACGCATAAGCGAATACGTAAAAGAGGTAAAAAGCGCAAAATACACAGAAGGCTGTTCCGGCATTTGGACAATCCCCTGCGATATTGCCCTGCCATGCGCTACGCAGAACGAACTTGATGGCAATTCCGCTCAAACCCTGGTTAAAAACGGGTGCATAGCTGTTGCAGAAGGTGCAAATATGCCTTCTACCCCGGATGCGGTAAAAGTATTCCTAGATGCAAAAATATCTTTTGGCCCCGGAAAGGCAGCCAATGCAGGCGGCGTAGCAACATCAGGGCTAGAGATGGCACAAAACTCCCAGCGGCTCTCGTGGACTTTTGATGAAGTAGATGCAAAACTTCACCAAATAATGGTAAACATTCACGCTACGGCAAAAAACGCCGCAGAAGAATACAACACCCCCGGCAACCTGGTAAACGGTGCAAACATAGCCGGCTTCTTAAAAGTTGCCAACACCATGATGCTGCACGGAGTGTAAATTTCTAGATTAACCCCGATGTTTCGCATTTTACTCACATTGCTCTGCTTTGTTTCCCTGCCTTTTGCGGCAGGGAACGCTGTTAAGAGCGAGCCTGTTTTATTTGAATCCATAGTTGCTGTTGTAGATGGCAAAGTTGTTTTGCATTCTGATTTAATGACACAGCTTTACCAATACCAAACAACTCCCGGTTTTTTGCAACTGCCTGAGCGTGAGCAAATGTCTAGGGTTTTGGGCAAGATTATAGAAGAAAAGATTTTGCTCTCCCGCATTACCAGAGATTCCATAACGGTAGATGACGCAGAACTCTCGCAAAGAGTGGATATGCACGTAAGGAGTTTGGCTGCCCGCCAAAATGTTTCTGTAGCGGCAATGGAAAGAGCTATAAAAGAGCAGCTCGGAATAAGCATGGCGCAATACAGAGAAAAATTGATGGAACGTTTCAAAGACGAGATGCTGCTCTCCAGAATTCGGCAAAAACACGTGGGCATAATAAACCCAACCAGAAAAGAAGTTGATGAATTTTATTCTGTTTACAAAGATAGCATTCCTCGCCAATACGATTGCCTTTTATTCAGCACCATAAGCATACCCATAGAACCCAGCAAACAAATATCAGACTCAGTTAAAAATGCAGCCATTGCCATAATAGATTCTTTAGACAGAGGCATTCATTTTTCATCTATTGCAAAAAATTATAACCGCAATTCTTCAATAGATACCGGAGCATATTTGCGGAGAGGTTCCGGGCACCCCGAATACGAAAGAGCGGCTATGCGTCTTGGCATTGGCGAATGGACAGACCAGCCTGTTTTAACAAAAGAGGGTTGGAACATAATAAGGCTTTTGGGAAAAAAAGACGATGGAATAAAAACCGCAAATATTCTTTTAAAAATAGAGCCATCAAAAGCAGATACCTTGCGTGCCTTGCACAAATTAGACTCCTTAAAGCGAGAAATAGAAAAGGGAAATATCACTTTTTCAAGAGCCGCCACAGAATTCAGCAAAGACAGAGAAACATATTTCAGAGGCGGAAGTTTTGGCTGGCAAGAGAGAAAGGCCATTGACCAAGTTTATAGCAGAATATTATCTTCATTAAAGGTAGGCGAAATCTCAGAACCGGAAATGCTCGACGATACCTACAGAATCCTGCGGCTAGACAACGAAGCCCAAGTTAGAGAATACAACCTAGACGAAGACTATAACATAATAGAAAACATTACCGCTTCTTACATGTCTAATTTGAAATTGCAATCTTTGATAGACCAATGGAGAAACGAGGTTTATATAGATATAAGGATGTAATTTAATTATCGTAAGTTTGCAAAATTCCTTCTGCTACTGCTCTTCTTGAGGTGCGCATATCCATTGCTTGCTTTTCTATATATTTGTGAGCCTCTTGCTCGTTCATTTTTAAATATGAGATGAGTATGCATTTTGCACGATCTACTATGCGTATATTTTCGATTTTGCGTTTTAGTTTTGCATTCTCGGTTTGCACAAGTTTTATCTTATTGTGCACAGACTTAGCCAGCATAAGCGCAGACCAAAAAATATCTCTATTCACTGGTTTAGAAACGGTCAGAATACCGTATTCTTCGCAAGCAGCAGATACCGCATAAAAATATTCGCTTTTAGCTACAAGAATTACCTGAGACAAACCTTTGGCAGCTATATACCGTGCAAAACTTTCTCCTGTTTCGTCTGGTAATGGGGCGTTTACAATAACTAGGTCAAAATCCCGTTCCAAAACAATGCTTTTTGCCACAGCGCAAGATTGCAATGTGGTAATTTGCCTTATGGAGGCAGCATTTAGCATTTGCATGAAAAGAGCGGTACTTTTTTCCATGCATGAAACTATCAAAGCACTTTCCATTGTATTCAATTCTCTTTTGCATTACCAAGATACCGTGCAAGCAATTCTTCGCCTAGAACACTTTTCACAAAAGCACTTTTCTTTGCAAGAGCAATGGCTTTGTCCAAAGTATCCGGCAATAAGGCTAGGGATTTTGTGATGCTTTCACCGGCTGAGTATAAATCTGCATCTATTGCGGGCGGCAAAGGTATTTGTTTTTCTATTCCGTCTAACCCTGCGGCAATGAGCAGGGTAAATGCGAGGTATGGATTTAACGATGGATCAGGTGAACGCAATTCCATCCGGACTTTTTCGCCTATCGCTGCCGGGATTTTTATGAGTTGCGAACAGTTTTGATGCGACCAAGATGCATACTTTGGTGCTTCAAACTTGCCTAAACGCTCATAAGAATTGGCAAGTGGATTTAAGAACAACGTTATCTCAGGTGTTTTTGCGAGTATCCCGGCTATAAAGCTCTCTGCAACTTTAGAATGCCCTTCGTTTGCGTTTTTGAAAATATTTAATCCGTTCTGGCTAAGGGAGAGATTTACATGCAAGCCATTACCGGGAGCATAAGAAATGGGTTTGGGCATAAAATCTGCATATAATCCGTTACGTGCGGCTATTGCCATAACAACTGATTTGAATGTTTGCAAATTATCTGCGCATTCAAGGGCATCGCTAAACATGAAGTCAATTTCATTTTGCCCGGGGCCTTGTTTGTGAAGAGAGGTCTCCGGTTTAAGCCCCATTTCTTCAAGCGTTAAACATATTTCACGGCGTATATCTTGGCCTTTATCCAGCGGCGCAATATCCAGGTACCCGCCATTGTCTAGCGTTATCTTGGTTGGTTCACCGTTCTCGTCTGTTTTGAAAAGATAAAATTCGCACTCCGCTCCTATCTTGCAGTGATAGCCCATTTTTTGCGCGCGTTCGGAAATCTTTTTTAACAAAAACCTGCTATCATTGGAAAAAGCAGAGCCATCCGGATTTTTAATATCGCAAAAAAAGCGTAAAACCCTGCCCGGTCCGGGACGCCAAGGGAGCACAGCCATAGTAGAAGGATCTGGGAACAGGAATAAATCCGAATGCCTAACATCGCTAAAACCCCTAATTGCATGAGCATCAAAGGCAACTCCGTTCTCAAAAGCGGATTCTAACTCGCTTGCCATGATAGATATGTTTTTTTGCGTCCCAAATAGGTCGCAAAAATTGAGCCGAATGAATTTTACGTCATTTTCTTTCACGAAGTCTAATACTTCGTGCATAGTGTCGTTCATAATACTCCTCAATTTGCCGTGTATAATTGCTTATACGGATTTTTTGCATTGGGTTTTAATATGTAAAATTTGTCTTTTGAAAACGATTGTGCTTTCATGCCAAAATACCCTGCAAATTCGGTAATATAGGGGTTAATTGCCTCCAAATCTTTAGCAGAAGCGAGTTCTGCCATTACCTGAGACGGTAGCCCTACAAGCTCTTTGTTAGTCCTTATAAGAATTATGCCACCGTGCATGCCGGTTCCAGTAAAATTCCCAACCGGGACATCTTCCGTGTCTAGGCCAAGCACAACTATAATGCCGCCGGCAAGGTATTCGCCCAAAAAGCTACCCACTTTGCCACCTATAACTATTACGGGTTTCCGGTCTTTGTATTCTTTCATGTGGATTCCGGTTCTGTACCCGGAGTTGCCGCGAACATAAATGCCGCCACCCCGCATGGCATAGCCTAGAGCATCGCCTGCGTTCCCGTGAACTATGATTTTGCCGCAGTTCATGGTATCGCCTACGGCATCTTGCACATTGCCGTTCACTTCTATAACGCCGCCGTCCAGATAAGCACCCAGAGCATTGCCCGGCGTTCCGTTTATGGTAATTTTTTTGCCTTTTAAGGCACTACCTACAAACCTTTGCCCGTAGCAATCGTTTATGCAAACATCTTCCGTGGAGGCTTTTACCTGCCTATTTAGCTCCTTGAAATCAAGGTTTTGTGCTGATATTGTCTTCATTTTTGTATCCACCTTGCCAAAATATAGAAAAAATTCAGAACATTGATCACTTAGCTTGTTTAGATTCTTTGTTTTGCTTCAAATTTTCTCGCATAGTTTTCATTTGTTCGGCTATAGCTTCACAATTTTCCGCATCTATAAAATCGCTGAAATTTATTGTCGATTCCATCTTTGAAAAACTGTAGGTTGGCATAGATTTTAATTCGGCGGCAACAGCAGCGTCACAGACATTAGCACCTTTTGTGTAAATGAACATGCGAAGATTAAAGTCTCCATCTTCTTCTTTCTTTTCGGATTGAGTGTCGGAAAGAAAGTTTAAAGAAACTACACGTTCTTTGCTGTCGCAAGATTTAGCTATTCCTATTGCCGATTTTGCCATTGACAAACCCGTTGCCCCTTCTAAAATCAAGGACTTCGCTTTGCCGCCTCTCACTACGTATGTTGAATCCATATATACACCGCCCCAACAAGTAGTTTTTCCTAGGGTGTCTGCAGGTTCAAATGCAAAAACCTGTAAAACCACTCCTTCAAATTCAGCCGGGATGCCTGTGATCCAAAGTGCTTTTTTAGGCTCTTCCTGAGCCTTGGTTATGGACTTTCCAACTTGCCCAGCTAATATATCACCCGCCGGGCCAAAGCAACCGGTAAGTATAATTAAAGCCTGAACCGCGATTAAGGGGATAATCTTGTTCATATTTTCTCCTAAAAGATAATTATTTGTCCCAAATATAGAAAATAGCGAAAGGATTCTTGTTGTAGAAAGGACCGAAATTGTATTCGCTGTGGGAGATTTATTTGGCACAACTTTGGAAATTAGTTAAGGACTAATGAGCAATTAATACACAAACCACTTTAACCCATCAGGGACTTTGCTTAAATCGGTAGTAATACTCATATATGTGTCTTCATTAGAGTCATCAATAAAGATGAAAACTTCATTCCGGCCTTTTTGGGCGTCAATATTGTATTCTGTTCCCTCTTCTCCTTCGGTAGAACCGCTAACTTTGGTATCCTCTGAAAAATACCAATATGCAATTTTTTAATGCAATGCAGCGGATAAAGAAAAGAGCGAATGTTTCATGCGGTTACCTCAATTCAAACTTATATGCCAAAACAGCACTGCCAACTTCCAGCTTAGCGTGGTATGAACCCGCTGGAAGATTCAGGTTTTCCATATCGGGGTTTATGAGCAGCCCTTTCTGCGTAAGCCCCAGAAACTCATAGCCATCGCCGATTTTTTGCGATGCCAAGTAATTGAGTTCTTCCACGCTTATGCTCTTGTTTTTGCCAAGCCAAGCGGAAACATCTTGGCTTTCCAAATCCTGAACGGAAATCAAAGCTCTTACGTCCCCTGCCTGCAATCCTGCCTGTTCGGCTGGCGAGTTGGGCAGCACGGCTGCAACGCTCGCCCCTTTTTTGCCGGGGTAAACGGAAATGCCAAAGCCGCCGAATGATTCGGATGCCTGGGCGAAAGAAGCCGTGCTTAATACGGCGGCAACTGCTATTGAGATGATGATTTTTTTCATGGTTCTATTTCCTCCAAGAATACAAAGGCTGCAAAAGATTCGGGCCGCCGTAGCTTTCGCATTCTTCAATGCTGGGTTCCTTGCCGAACAACACATTCCCGTCTTTGTCTTTGAGCGCAATGCCGCACACGGTTTTGTCAAACAAGCTCCAGTCCGTCAAATGCAGGCCTATGTTGCCCTCGCTTGCAGAATCGCCGGGATACAGCATGTGCTTGTCAAAATGCAAATCCAATTTCCAAACTCTGCCGCCTGCGTTTTTCACGGACGGGCTGGATTCTGGCACATACCAGATATCAAGCGGTGAAAGGCTTTTGCCCTGCGGAACCCTGAACCAAAGCTGGGCGTGGTAATCCGAAAGAGCTACGGAACCGGTGTTCTTCACGGTAACCCTCGGCTTGAAGGCATTGGTTTCCCAAGGAGAATCGTCTTTCCACGCGATGGTTCCCTTGGGCGTTGGGATTATGCCGTTGTCTTCGCTTTCAAATCCGGGTGCTTCGTTGCCCCAGATGATTTTGCCGTTTTTGTCGTAGATAACAATTTTGCGATTCTCTTTCACCAAGCCAAAATTATAATTCGCACTCCAGTCGTCAAAATGGTCATATTCATACCAATCGGAATAATGCATTCTTGTCTGCCAGCCATCCGCAGAAGGATAGAAAGCCTTTGGAGCTATTTTCTGGTTTCCAACATCAAGAACAAAACGCCACTGGTCGCCGCCAAGATTTTCCAAGGAAACGGGAACGGGAGGGTAATCCACAACAACCTTTGGCCCTCTTGCTGGGTCTGCGGTAAAGTAATAGGCTACTTTTGAAAATTCAAGGGTGTCTTCGGTTGCGTTGAAAACCAAGAAACGAGGCCTGGAAGTATTGCTCTCGTGCTCCCCTCTCGACTCGCGATGCAAAACTGCAAGCGTGACAGGCGCGAGCCTGTGGCCGGGCGGTGGCGAAGGCGGCTTTTGGGTTTCCGGGTTGCTTGCGCTTCCGGAACCTATTAAAAATGGAGACATTGTAGCATTTAAATCTGCGAGAACAGACAACTTTATATTGCTTGGCAAATTTGGAATGGAGATTGTTTCGCTAAAATACTTTCCAGAATAATTGTTGAAAGTGACAATTATATCATCGCCTTTGCGTGCTATTGACGGCTGCGTTACTATTTTTTCACTTAGAATTCGATTTCCGTTTATAAGAGAACCTTCTCCAGATGAATATTCCGCAAGCAAAATAAGGCTATCTCCAATGCTTAAAGCAATGCCTTGGTCGCCTGCGGCTAAATACATGGGCAGAACATCAAAATCTCCCTGCAAGTCAACAGACATTGCGGATGCCTCCATGCCGCTTGGAGCGTTGGAAACAATCAGACGCAAAAATGCCGCTCCGCCGACTATGAATTTTTCGCTACACGCTGGAACCAAGGCACAGGCCAAATCCATGCCTTGCTGCGTAGCCCCTATGTTATTGATTTTCGGACCATGCAGAACGGCTTCCCAAGGATTGGCGGCATCATGGAATGCATAGTTGCGAGGCTCTAAAAAATAACCTATTAATTCGGGATTGCTAGTATAAAGCGTCTTCCTTTCATCAATAAATTTTTGGCTTTCTGTCTCAACTATAGCATCGCTTTGCTTGAGCCAATTTTCTTGGATACTAGACAATGCCCCCCAAAGCTCATCGCTGAATTTTGCTTTAGAAACAGAATGCTTGCTAAATTCCGTTGCATAAGACTCAAATACAGCAGCGGCAGCAAAACAGCCTGCCGATTTGTCATTCTGTGCACACAGGTTATTTGCTTCCTCGCCTAGCATCTCAAATATTTCATGTAATATTTTGTGCGAAGAATCTGAATACAATGGAAGCAGTGTTATTTTGGTGCCGTTTGGACGAGTGGGAAATAATCCATTAATATTGTTTAATCTTCTTATAAACTCTCCATTCGGGTCTAAATGCCCTGCGCTACCGCGCGTTCCTCTCATGTAATCTCTGGCGTTCACAAGGATATCTTCGTCAATAGATTTGCTATAAACTTCGCTTGAGCCAAAGAAATTTTTAGCAGTTACTTTTACATCGTATGGGCCTAGATAAGGACCTTTGAGCGTTAATTTTACCTAATCCGGTCCAATAAAGGAACTTACAATATTAGGAGCAAATCCTAGCAAATACCAATACCAGTTTGGAGATATAAGACCTGCCCCTCTGTCTTTCCAAAAAGAAAGATCTACTTTTGCTTCCACTAGCGAATGTTTTTTTGGATTGTCCAAATCATTTATTATAAGCGCCAAACCAGGATATTTTTCTATTATATCATTCATATTCTCGGCGGCAAGTGAACTGCCAAAGTGGGGAGTGTTGACCGTTATCACTCTATTTATATGGTTGGCAGCGTTTTCTAACTCGCCGAAACCGCCGGTATTTTCCCGCAAGCCTCGGAGCATTTCTCTGACAACCAAACCTCCCTGGCTATGCACCACCAAGTCTATTTTATAAACTTCGCTATTTTTCCATTTATCTCCAAAGTAATCGCTTAAAACAAATTCTATTTTTTCATATAAGTACTTAGGCTGCGAATTTTTCGCATTCCATATTATGGAATTTTCTTGCCATTTGTCGTCGATTTTAGTGCTAGGAGCTTGGTAAAAATATATGCCGTTATGGTTTATACTATCTGGAGAAATGCTCAGGTTGTAGCTTTTGGAAAGCAAATCTGGCAAGGTACCGGTGTTGTACTTCTTTACAAGACCTTCTTTGAAGTCGCTGCTGTCTCTATTTTTGCTTTTCGCCTCAACGCCCCATACAATGAAATCGCTTTCAAGCCCGTGCACCAAAAGCACAGGGTATGGCAACATGCCTGGCCCGCCCAAATACAATGAAGGCAAATCTACCGCCTGCCCTTTCCAGCTCAGTTTTAGCGCATCAACATCTAAACGCCTAGGTTTTCTATTCCATTCCGTGCTGTCTGTCGGATCTTTTGTTATGGAACCGTCGCTGCCCAAAAAATCAAGAGGCATGTCTATCCAGTCATGTTCCTGAGCCTCAGAAGCACTGGCTTCTTTATATCCTTCTCGGCTCCAAGGATAACTGAACAAATATTTTATGCCCGGATATGCAAGCTTATTGGAGCATGTGACTTCGTAATCTACTCTTATTATCCTAAAATTGCAATGCCAATGCTTGTCCAAATAATTCGACTTTCCATCCCAGTAGTATTTAACCCGCTCCTGCAGCCTTGTAACTTTAAGTTCCTCCGGGGCACAGACATCATTGAAAAAAAAACCTAGAGTGTCTCCGCCAACATAGCTGACAGTGTCTTTGATTTTCATAGGAAAATTAACAAATTCACCTATGGGAACATCTTCGCAGACCTTTCCCATGTCTTTTATTCCGTCAATCTGGTCTCCTACGCAATCAATTGGGCTAGTTAAGCAATCCGCAGCTTCAACCGCAACATCAACAACAACGTCCCATACTTTTCCTACTGCTTTCGTAAACTTGCTCCAAAGCCCAGCGGATGCACTTGTGTTAAATAATAATACAAAAATGAGTGTTGTAATGCCTAAACTTGATTTTCGTAACATGGTTGACCTCCTATTTGTAAGATTCCTCATTGGCTATTGAACTGTCTAAATCGGCAAGCGGGAATTTATAAAGACCCTCCCATGCAGCAGCGTAAAGAGTGTCGCCAATAACATCCAAATCGTAAGTTGACAGGCCCAGGCATCTCCAGCGGCTTGGATTGCACCATTCGCCTTTGTCTATATGACGCCAGCCTTTAGGCTCGCCTCTGTATCCCATATACACTGCCGGTATGCCAGAGTTCGTTCCCGAAACAAATAAGTGCTCGCCATCGCTTGCCAAGGCATAAGGATACAAAGGTGTGTTGGATTTTAATACTCCGCTTTCGCTTGTCCTTATGCTGTCTATTCCAGTCCAACTCCTTAAATCATCATTTAAGGCATAAATCCCACCCATATATCCTATCATGTGAAGCCTGCTGTTATAAATGGTCAAATCTTGAGCGGCGACCTCCTCCGTATAGTAGCCATCATATAAAAAAGTCCAAAAAGGCTGGTTGGGGTTTGGCACTTTGCTCCATTGTCCATTTAGGCTGGAGTATCGCCACACACCATCTTCTCCCGTTGCAACAAACAGATCACCACGCCACTCGCGGGCAGCGAAAAAATGTAAAGGTGCTTTGCGAAGATGGGAAGGAACCTCTAATGTGCCGGTATTTGGAGGAGCTATATCTTTCCAAGTGCCATCGGATTGCTGTAATAAAATTGGTGCTATTATGAGTTTGTCCACAGCTGTAGTGTCTTCAAAGCCTGCTAAACTTATGACAAGCTGACTGTTTAAACGGGTTATTCCATACACATTGAAGCCTTGATTTTCTTTAAGCTCAAAAATATTCATGTTGGTCCATTTTTTTGACGCAGGCTCATAATGCCAAACGATAGCGTTCACATAAGACCCTACATACAAACCACTGCTGTCTCCGTAAAAACTCAGCGGATTTAAACCCTGCGGAAGTTTAAGGGTATCCCAAGTTTCCATTCCTTGCCTAGATATAAAAATTCTATGTGCAGCTCGTCTATATCCGGGGCTGTTTTCATCCTTTCCTATTGCAGCGTCCATTATGAAGATATAATCTTTGGAATGCGTTATTTCTGCCAGTCCTGTGCCCCATCTATTTATTTCGCTAGGGTCTGGCGTAAATCCCGCACTACGCCAGCCAAAAGGAGGCTTGTTTTCTTCTGGCGGCGTCCCGCTGCCCTGCCCAGTGTTGCAGGAGCACAGGAACAATGCAAAAACTATCGCAAAAAATTTCTTCATTGCCTTTTCCTTTGTTGGACATAAATTTAGAAATATTTTGCGGTTTTGTCAAGGGTAGGTAATTTTTTTGTCATTTTTTTAGGAAATGAGAAAGGGGGAAAATTAGGGATTCTATAGTAAACCCCTCATTTCTCGTTTTATCCTCTCTGCACTTAAAATATTATCAAATGGAAGGTGAGCTTCTATTGATTCGTTAAAAGTCCAGTTGTTCATTAGATTTTTCAAAGTAGCAGAAAAGTAGCCTTGCAAATTGCTATCCGTTCTTTTGCATCTCTCAAAAATATCCGGAATATTGCTCCACAAATATATTATGTCTTCAAAATCATGGCTCATTCGCAAATCCAACGAGCCTCTGTGCAAAACAGCCTCAAATTTGGTAGCCAAAAAATAAGGCAATTCAAACAGCTTTATTTGCAGGCTCTCGCTCAATTGATAATTAAAAGAATGTTTTATCCCTTCTGCATACCATCTATTTGTAAAACTCATTTGCAAATCCGGAAGCATAACATCTACACGAACCCCATTGAAAATCCACCTGCAAATCGGAGCATTCTCAGACATATCATGCCTAAAACCGCAGGAAGCCAGCAATTTTTCCCATCTTCTAAAATCCAACTTTGAAGTTATCTCAAGAACGCAATCCACATCTTCTGTTGGCCTTACAGGGTCGCTCACAGAATTTTCCAGATAAAGCTCAACAACAGAGCCGCCAACAAAATAAACCTTGTCTAAATATTTCTTTAGCCCATTTGCTACGGTTGCCAGCATTTCTTTATTGGAGCGCATAATTTTGAAACCTAGTTTTTAATTCATTTTTTGCCAAGTCAATTTCACGTGCCCTGCCTATGCGGATTGCTTCTATAAGCGCAAGCAACTCGTAAAGGGCTTTGTCTTTTTGAATTGCCGGCACAACAGCCGGGTAAAGCGGTTTTATGCTTTCACCAAAAGCAGTTCCGCTTTCGCTTGCCCATACCATTGCGGTTTGGCTCACTATTTTGCTGCTCAGCGGCGGTGCAGAAAACGCGGTTAAAAACCCTTTTTGCCTGCCGCTTATTATAGCAGGATAAACATAACGAATGCCGTATTCCAAAAATTCCAAAAATGCTGCAGCGTTTACTTTTTGCTTGGAAAAATCCAAGAGCCTAGCATACTTGGAGCGGTTCAGCGACTCGGAAACCTCGGATTTGCTAATACATAGCTCAGTTGCCAAGTCTTGCCCAGCCCAGTTTTTTTTGCCAATAGCCACTATTTTTGCCAAAACAAGAATGTCTTGGGGCTTCATTTCTGTTTTTCTCATAAATGCAATATAGAAAAATTTGCAGTTTGCAAATTGAGAACAAAACTTTTCCCTTGACAAAACCTAAGAATTTTTCTATTTTTAGGTTTCGCTATGACTTCAAGTGATAAAACTTTACCCTTTGGGCACCTATTCCCATCCCTATTCTATGGAAACGGGTTGTGTTTGTGTATATGTTGTTGAAATTGCTAAATTTCTCAAATTCAATCAATAACAAAATAATCTTTGAAAAAAGATAAGGAGATTTAAATTTTATGAGTATTTTTGATGCAGTGGGTAATACGCCGGTAGTAGAGTTAAAGAATATTACAGCAGGAATAAACCATGTTTCCGTGTTTGTAAAACTCGAATATCTAAATCCAAGTGGCTCGGTTAAAGACCGGGCTGCCAAGGCTATGATACGCTATGGCATACGCACTAAACAACTGACAAAAGGCAAAACGATTTTAGATTCCACTAGCGGCAATACCGGTATAGCCTACGCTATGTTCGGTGCGGCACTGGGCTATAAGGTAAAGCTCTTTATGCCTTCAAATGCCAGCACAGAACGGAAAAAGATCATAAGGTCTTATGGAGCGGAAATTGTTGAAACAGACCCTCTGGAAGGCTCAGATGGTGCGTACCGCCAAGCAATGGAGCTGGCAAGTAAGGAACCTAATACTTATTTTTTCCCCAACCAATACGATAATCTGGAAAATTCGCGTGCCCATTACGATAGCACAGGCATTGAATTATATGGGCAATGCAAGCCAACGCACTTTGTAGCCGGGGCAGGCACTTCCGGAACTTTTACAGGCGTGTCTAGAAGGCTTAAAGTTTTTGACCCAACAATACAAGCAATACTTATGCAACCGGATTCCCCCTTTCACGGGCTAGAAGGGATGAAACACCTGGACACAACCATAAAACCAAAAATATTTGACGAAAAAATAGCCGATGCAAGGATTGAGGTAAAAACCGAGGATGCTTACAAAACAGCCCGCCGGCTTGCAATAGAAGAAGGATTATTTGTAGGCGTAAGTTCCGGGGCAAATGTATATGCAGCCCTGGAAGTGGCAAAAACACTGCCGGAAGGTTCCCGAGTTGCAACCATACTTTGCGATAACGGCTACCGCTATTTGTCTGAACCTTTATGGAGGGATATATAATGCTATTTTTACCGCCCCAATGCGAATCAACTATATGCGGCGAAGGCCAAAAAGCCTACCCTAACGAGTGTTGCGGAGTTCTGCTGGGTTCAATTGAAGACTCCGGAGACAAAAGAGTTAAACAAACGCAAGCCATTAACAACGCGCAAACAGATAGCGAACAATATCACCGCTTTTTAATAACACCAGAAGATATGCTAAATGCAGAGCAAGCCGCAAGGAAACTAGGGCTAGACGTAGTAGGTTTTTACCACTCGCACCCGGATTGCCCTGCCGCTCCCTCAGACTACGACAGAGACCACGCATTGCCATTTTATTCTTATGTAATTGTATCTGTGCAAAAAGGCGAGGCAAAGGAGCTTACCAGCTGGGAACTTGCAGCAGATAGAACCGTTTTTTTACCTGAAAAATTTTTAAAGGAGGAATAATAATGGTGAAGATACTCATTCCTTATGCACTCAGAGCATTCGTTGAGCGAAAAGCAGAGATAGAGGTTAATGGTAGCACAGCAGGCGAGGCAATTTCTGCCCTTGCAGAAGCATATCCTACAATCAAAACGCATCTATTTGCAGATGATGGGAAATTGCGTGGCTTTATAAACCTATTTGCGGGTGGCACAAATGTGGATAAACTGCAAGGTTTGGATACCCCCATTGCAGATGGCGGGGAACTCATGATAATCCCGGCAATTGCCGGCGGCAGAGATGCTCCGGAACTCTCAAACGAGGAAATTGCCAGGTACAGCCGCCACTTGCTATTGCCGGAAATTGGCGTTGAGGGCCAAAAAAAACTTAAAGCGGCAAAAGTTCTTATAATAGGCACAGGTGGGCTTGGCGCTCCGCTTGCGCTTTATCTTTCTGCGGCGGGGATTGGAACTATTGGCTTGGTGGATTTTGATGTTGTTGATGCATCAAATTTGCAACGGCAAATAATTCACAGCACCCGTGATGTAGATAGACCAAAGGTTGCATCTGCAAGAGACAGAATTAGGGGCATTAACCCGCTGGTGAATGTAATTATGCACAACACCATGCTCACAAGCCAAAACGCATTAGATATAATTTCCAACTACGACATAGTAGCAGACGGAACCGATAACTTCCAAACACGTTACCTTGTAAACGATGCCTGCGTATTTTTGGGCAAGCCTAATGTCTATGGCTCGGTATTCCAATTTGAAGGGCAGGCAAGTGTTTTTGGCGCAAAAGACGGCCCCTGCTACCGGTGCCTTTACCCATCCCCTCCACCGCCCGGCCTTGTGCCTTCTTGTGCAGAGGGCGGAGTGATGGGAGTTTTGCCCGGCATTATAGGAACCATACAAGCCGCCGAGGTAATAAAAATGATAGTGGGCAATGCAAAACCGCTGGTCGGGCGTTTATTGCATTTTGACGCATGGCGTATGTCTTTCCGTGAACTCAAACTGGATAAAGAACCTAACTGCCCCGTATGCGGAGCAAATCCCTCAATACGCGAACTTATAGATTACGAGCAGTTTTGCGGGCTTAAAAAGAACAAAGAAGAAAAACCCATTGAAACCATTACCGCCATTGATTTAAAACAACGTTTGGATAATGGCGACCGTATCCAATTTATAGACATTCGCGAACCGCACGAGCGTGCCATTGTAAAATTCCCAAACGCCTTGATAATGCCGCTAGGCCAAATAGAAAGGCGTATGGAAGAACTTGATCCTTCTGCTACAGCGGTATTTTTGTGTAAAATAGGCCAGCGCAGCATTCTTGGCATCAAAGCCTTGCGTGAAGCAGGCTATAAGGGCAAAATGCTAAACCTGCAAGACGGGCTAAACGCCTGGGCAAGGGAAGTTGATAAAACAATGCCGGTATATTAAACCATTGCTAACCTGTCCTTTATTTATTAGTCAATACCATTTTTTTAATTTGTGTCGGCTTATAGCCTTGCTTTACAAGCTCTAACACCTTGAGAGCACCTCGCCTTTCGCCTCGCCTTTCACCAATGGCAACACCTTCTTTCTTGGCATACTCAATGGTATTGTTGTAGTCATTCAAATACTTCATATTAGCCTCATAGTCGCGAAGTTCACTATCAGAAAAATTAGAAATTTTTGCAATCTCAAATACAGGTTTAAACAACTTATTGTTAAATTGTGGTGGAATTAGGCTTCGGGGCGACGTGAAAGGAATCAAAGATATATTCCCCAAAGTTAGGGCTAATGTAGAAAAAATCACGGGGTAACTAACTGGGGGGACATTTGTCATTTTTTTGTATAGTTAAACGGTCTCTCAAAGCAACGCATTTTGACACATAAAAACCGCATTTTTAGCCTAAAAACGCCGTTTTTTCATGATAATTATGCCTTAAAAACCTTTTTTGGCCTTATTTGACAAAAGTGTCATTTTGGATATATATTTAAAGTAAGCCCCGAGGTATAACCATGATCCAAAAGTCTAGAACCCCCTTTATGCTCTTTGCTGTTGCGGCAATGGCGTTCATATTTTCTTGCTCGTCTGGCGATGGGAGTGATGATAACGCTCCTATACAAGCAGCAAGTTCTAGTTCGGAAATTTCAAGTTCGAGTTCGTTGGTTTTGAGTTCCAGTTCCTCGTCCTCAAGCGGCTGCGTTCATGGCGTCGCAGGGTTGGTGCCGTATGAAGGAAAATCATACAAAACCATTTGCATCGGTGGACAAAACTGGTTTGCGGAGAATTTGAATTACGAAGTTGAAGGTAGTAAATGCTACGATAACTTGGAATCCAACTGCGAGACCTACGGTCGTTTGTATGACTGGTCAAGGGCTATGGGTTTTTTGCCAAGTTGCAACTCAACCTCTTGCTCAAATCAAATACAGTCGCCTCATAAGGGTATTTGCCCTTATGGTTGGCATATACCGAGCAGAGCGGAGTGGTACACATTGATAACTTATGTTAGCGATATTTATACTGCTGGAACTAAATTGAAGGCAACAACAGGCTGGTATACAGGTACTGGTTATATACCAGGCACGGACAATTACGGCTTTTCCGCTCTGCCGGGCGGCTACGGCAACTACTCTGGGCCTATCATCCCTTTCCACGGTGTTGGCGAGAGAGGTCGCTGGTGGACTACCTCCCAGAGCGGAGTTCACTTGGCCTACAGCAGTTACATGGACTACAACGACGAGCACATGAACTCCCAAGCTGGCATCGATAAAAGAAGCCTGTATTCCGTTCGCTGTTTGCAGGATTCGTCATCAGTTCCGAATTCCAGTTCCTCTGTTCCGAGTTCGGATATCCCAAGCTCTAGTTCTTCCGTTCCGAGTTCTAGCTCGGAAATTCCTAGTTCCAGTTCATTGGTTTCGAGTTCTAGTTCGTCCATTACAAGTTCGAGTTCCTCTGTTCTAAGCTCTAGCTCGTTAGTTCCAAGTTCCAGTTCCTTTACCTCAAGTTCTAGCTCGTTGATTTCAAGCTCTAGCTCGTCTCTTTCAAGTTCATCAGTCTTAAGCTCTAGCTCCTTTACCCAAAGTTCGAGTTCCTTTGTTCCTTTAGTTAGTTGTACCAATCCAGTCGTTTCAGATGGATCGGTAACCTGTGGTGGTCAAACATACAAAACAGTTGTCATAGGCACTCAAACATGGATGGCGGAGAATTTGAACTACAACCCCGGCACTGGCAATTCCGCTTGCTATGACAATCTGACGAACAACTGCACTGCTTATGGCAGGTTGTATGATTGGTCAACAGCTATGAACCTTCCGTCAAGTTGCAACTCAACCATTTGCTCAGATCAAGTACAGTTGCCTCATAGGGGTATTTGCCCCGCTGGTTGGCATTTGCCGAGCAATGCGGAATGGGCAACATTAACGGATCAAGTTGGCGGTTCGAGTAAATTGAAAGCAACAACGGGCTGGGTTGGCAACGGCAATGGCACGGACGAGTACGGGTTTTCGGCCCTGCCGGGCGGCTACGGCAACTCTGATGGCGATTTCAGCAGTGGCGGCGGCGAAGGCTACTGGTGGAGTTCCACGGGGCTAGATAGCGACAAAGCTAGGGGCCAGAGAATGGACTACAACTACAGCAGCGTGAGCGGGAACCCCTACGGTAGGATCCTCTTGTTCTCTGTTCGTTGTCTCAAGGACTAAGCACGGAGTGCCGCCGCTAGCGAAGTGAAACGGAGTAAGCGGTGAATACAAAGAATTGTGCCATGCTGGCACTAACTTACCAAGCCTTGTGTTTCCAAAGGTTTGGCGGGGTGAACTAGCGGGAAAGGAGAGAAACAATGGAGATAAATAATCCCATATTATTAACAGTTTTTGGTGCAATACTTGGACATATATTGCCATATGTTTTTCGATTTATTTGTGCACTTTTCAAAAAAAATAGAGCCTTAATATTAGGCAATTATAGTGGATTCTATTGTGATAATGAAATTATTATTCCTATGACTTTAAAAATCGAAAAGAGAATATTTTATAAATATTATGATAAATTTGCCAAATATCATGTGACTTTCCAAGATCCTAAATTTCATTATGAAGGAAATGGTTACATAGAAAATAATCTCTTATGTGTTGACATGAAAAATGATGATAAGGATTTAAAGGATTCTGTACATCATAGATATGACTTAACAGGACTTCAAGAAAAGGAATTTTGTTACGGATTATGGTTAGCAATTGGATTTGATGGTAAACTTTCATGTGGAGGCTTGATTATCTCAAAAAATGAAGTGAATAAAAATAAAATGAATGAGGATGAGGCTAAAAAATTAATCTCTGATAAGTATCATTTTTATAAAGATAAGCCATTCATATCTCTGAAATAAGAAAAAATGCTTTATGGAACACGGAGTTTAATTCTTGTTGCCTCAACACACACCCAACCATCTACAGCGGGATATTTACCGTAGAGCGGATGATTTTCGCAGGTGTAGTCATTTATTTATTAGTCAATACCATTTTTTTAATTTGTGTCGGATTATAACCTTGCTTTACAAGCTCTAACACCTTGAGAGCACCTCGCCTTTCGCCTCGCCTTTCACCACGCCTTTCACCAATGGCAACACCTTCTTTCTTGGCATACTCAATGGTATTATTGTAGTCATTCAAATACTTCATATTAGCCTCATAGTCGCGAAGTTCACTATCAGAAAAATTAGAAATTTTTGCAATCTCAAATACAGGTCTGAACAATGAGGGCAATGAGCAAATTTTTGTGAATCAAAGGAATATTCCCCGAAGTTAAGTGGTAATGTAGAAATTGCATTAAACGACGTGGCTAAGGGGCAAAAATCACGGGGTAATTAACTGAGGGGACATTTGTCATTTTTTTGTATAGTTAAGCACTCTCTCAAAGCAACGCATTTTGACACACTAAAACCGCATTTTTAGCCCAAAAATGCCGTTTTTCCGTGAAAATTATGTCTCCAAAACCTTTTTTGGCCTTATTTGACAAAAGTGTCATTTTGGATGTATATTTAAAGTAAGCCCCGAGGTATAACCATGATCCAAAAGTCTAGAACCACCATTTTGGCTGTGCGCTGGCACTCCATTTCCATGCTTTTTGCAGTCGCTTTTGCGGCTGTGGCGTTCATATTTTCTTGCTCTGAGAGTTCGGGAAACAGCAATATTGGTATATGTGGGGGCAAGGAGTATGACACAACAGTCTATTTTTGCGAAAGGGGCGAGCTTGTTGGCTCTTGCAGAGGCAATAGCTATTACCCTGAGTATGATCATTGCGAAAATGGAGTGATAAAAGACGGAGCGGAAATCAGCGGTTCTAGTTCTTCCATTGGCGGTAGCAGCGTTAGGTCATCGTCTAGCGTAGGTGACAACAACTCCTACTCCTCGCCTTCCTTTGCCTTTGCTATTGTAACCATCGGAAGCCAAACTTGGATGGCTAAGAATTTAGATTCTGATGTGCCCGGTAGCAAATGTTACGGTGAAGGTGGTCAAGTATATGAATGGGATGAAGTTCAAGCCAATTGCGAGAAATATGGCAGGCTGTATGATTGGGCGACGGCTATGGATCTTCCGTTAAGTTGCAACGACAATAGTTGCTCTAGCCACATAAAATCAAAGCATCAAGGTATTTGCCCTTCTGGTTGGCATATTCCGAGCAACGATGATTGGGATAAGCTGTTCCGTTGGGTAGATGGGCAGAATGGCGGCGAGGGTAGTGACGAATATGGTTTTTACGAAAGCTATACAGCGGGTATGTATCTGAAAGCAACTAGCGGCTGGAACAACCACATTTATTATGGTGGTAGTGGCAATGGCACGGACAAGTACGGCTTTTCCGCCCTTCCGGGTGGCTGCGGATCCTATAATTATTTCGGCGATGCAGGCTTCAAAGGCTACTGGTGGAGTTCAGATGAGCACGAGGAAGATGACAAATACCACTACGACAACGCCGCCTACAACCGCAACATGGACTACCACAGTGGCGGGGACACGGACTGTTATAAGGGCTATAAGGATTTCTTGTTGTCTGTTCGTTGTCTGCAGGACTGAGGCAAAGCCCGCCGCTAGCCGAAGGCAAGCGGTGAATACAAAGAACTGTGCCATGATGGTACGGACCTATCAAATCTTGCATTCCCAAGGAAAAAAACACAAGATGGGAGATATTTTTCTATATTTCCATAATGGAACAGTTTAGCAGAATAACGCACAATCCTGCCGTTATGGGAGGAAAAGCTTGTATTCGTGGAATGCGGGTCACGGTAGGCAACGTTTTGGAGCAACTAAGTACAGGCAGAAACATAGACGAGCTATTAGGCGATTTTCCATATCTAGAAAAAGAAGATGTCTTAGAAGCAATCGGATATGCCGCTTGGAGAATGCAAGAACGGGAAATTCCGTTTAGTGTAGCTATATGAAAATTTTGCTGGATATGAATGTATCCCCGCAGTGGGTTAATGTATTGGCAGGCAAAGGTATTCCTACTACGCATTGGTCAAACGTGGGTTCACTTACTGCCAGCGATGCAGAAATTGCCAATTATGCAAAGGAAAATGATTTCGTTATTTTAACGCACGATTTGGATTTTGGAGCTATTCTTTTCGTTACAAATGGGCAAAAACCCAGTGTTGTTCAATTGCGTATCAATGATATTTATCCAGAAATAGATTCGGACTACTTAGTATCCGCTTTGAATTTTGCTAAAACAGAACTTGAAAACGGAGCTTTATTAATAATAGACACAAAAAAAACTCGTATGAGGATTTTACCTCTGCAAGTAGCTCGGTAAACCATGCTACCATTACCTCCCATAGCAAAGCGAGTTACGCTATTCCTTGTAAATTTCGTGGTCTGTTAGAGTTGTTGGATAGGTAATTTTCGCTGTCAATACGCCATGTAAATTTGCTCATAGCTTTATTTTTTTCCGTAAAATTCAATAATAGCTTTATTTGTAATTATGCGTCTGGAATTTTTTGCTGAATTCACGTTCTTGATGGCATCTTGCCAAGGTTTTTCTTTATGGGCTAGCTCGCTAAGCTCTGTGCCTGTCTTTTTTCCATATTTTTCCAATGCCGTATTGATATACTTCTTATATGCAACTGGAATTTCTTTTTTTGACAGCAAAGCATCTGGGATAATCTTTTTATCCACGTAAAACAAGCCTTTGTGGACGTTCCACAAATCACGGCATACAGGCCCGTTAGCCCATGCTTCAAACTTATTGGGAAAAATGGCGGTATGCCTGCTCGAAACAAGCCCTTCTACAAGCGAATAATAGCAGAGTTTTTGGAGTTTCATTGTAACCTGTCAATGTGCTTCCAGCCAATTATCTCCAATGCCTACATTAGCTAATCCTTGCACTTCTAAACCCCCACCATCACATCAAAAATCTTTTTCCCATTGTATTCCACCCACTCCATCCTAGGCTTACCGACATTCTCCGTTTTCCTAAAATCAAATGTCAGCAGATAACCTTCCGTTTTATTCTTGCTGTCTAAATATTCGGATATTTGCTTCAATGCCTTCTCGTGGGCAAACTCGCCGTACCACAACTTCAATTCAACTATGAATTGCTCCGTGCCAAAGTCAACAATTACATCCATACGGCTTCTGTTGCGGGTCTCTGCCTCAACATAATAAAAACCTTTGCCGTTTAGGATGGGTTTCAAATAGGTCAAAAACAAAATACGGCATTCATTTTCCAAAAATTTGCTGTCCTTTTCATTGTAAAGCTCGTAATAATGATGGGTGAATTTTTCTATGCAAAGAGCCATATCCAATTTGCCGTCTTCTATCACCTCTTCCGGCAAGGTTCTGGTTATGTCCGCTTCATCTGTATTTACGCTTTCTATTCTTTTTTTGATTATAAAATAATTATAAATTATCGTTTCAAAAATCAGATTGTCTATAACAACATCTTCGTTTTGTTTTCTTAGAATTCCAAACATAATGCCCCATTCTATTGCAGGGTTTATCATGCTATAACTATAAGATTTACCATTGACAACAATGTCATGCAGCAATTTATAGAAGTTTTCGTCGCTTTCCAAATTTTTGCCCAAATCGTCAAATAGAAGATTCTTTTCGTATAATATAACTCTCACGGCTTTTTGCACGCCCTGGACAGTCCAATTTTTTTCCAATTTTTCATCTATAGTTTTACAAATGCGGGAAACCAAATAAGGGTAGCCGTGAGTATAGGCTCTGATCTCTTCTGATATTGCTTCTATATCCATTCCTATTTTACGGTCTTTTTCGTATTCGTTTAGCATCGTGGCTATTTCGGGAGCTGAGAAAGACATATCTATTTCAAAATCTGCTGCTATGTTCCAAGGGGAATTTATCCTTTTTTCACCATCTAGCAACTCATGCGTACCTGCTTTAACCATTTTTAGTTTCAAATTTTTTATGTCGTAAACGCCGCATAAAATCACAGATTGAAAGGTAGCTCCGATTTTTCCCCTTAGCAGATATTTATCTCTAAGCATTCCAACGAAACGCAAAAATACAAGATTATTGGATGTTTTGTCAGTTTCGTCTATGATTAAAACGATCTTTTTATTTTTACATGCTGTATTTAGAAATTTATCAAGTTTTTCGAATGTGGTTATTTTATTATTATTCCAAATATTTACTCCTTTTGCTTTTCTGCTTTTAAGCATATAGTATATTTGTCCCACTATATTTTGGCAAAATTTCT
>LIUI01000062.1:13948-18515 GCA_001462235.1 Fibrobacteria bacterium GUT307 | reverse complement strand
CGGAGTATCGCCAATACCTTCAAAGCTTATATGGGCAACTTCATAGCTCAGCTTTACAAGCTCATCATCCAATAGCCACAGCGTTGTTGTTTTCCCATACTGCCTTGCGCGGTTTATGGTAAAATATTGCCCCTTTTCCACCATAGCAATAATCTGGCGGACTTTTTCAGAAATATCCACCATATAATGCTGGCTTGGGATGCAAATACCGGTTACATTAAATTCACGCATATCAAGGAAAAGTAGAAAAAGACATCTGTCAATGTGCTTCCAGCCAATTATCTCCAATGCCTACATTAGCTAATATCGGAACAGAAAGGGGCCAAGCGTTTTCCATCTCGTGCTTTATCATCAGCGAAAATTCCTCTGCATTCTCCTTGGGGCATTCAAAAACAAGCTCGTCGTGAACCTGCAAAAGCATTCTAAGAGGCAAATTTTCCGCTTCTATTTTGGCATATACACGGAGCATAGCTTCTGCAATCAAGTCTGCTGCGCTACCCTGAATGGGGCTGTTCATTGCCATGCGTTCTGCCATTGAACGCTCTTGATGGTCGCTTGCCTGCAACTCCGGCAAATAACGCCGCCTTTTTGCTATGGTCTCTACAAAACCCTTTTCCTTTGCTTCCATTACTACGCTTTCAAAATATGTTTTTACTTTGCTGTATAAATTAAAATACCCATTTATAAATTCCACAGCTTTGGAGCGGGATATGCGTAAATCCCTGGCAAGCCTAAATGCACTCATCCCGTAAATAACGCCAAAATTCACAATTTTTGCCGCAGCCCGCATTTCTTTGCTTACTTCATTTGTCTCAAAAATTTTCGCCGCCGTTGCGCTATGAACGTCTATTCCCCGCAAAAATGCGCCGGAAAGTTCCGGGTCTCCGCTTAGATGCGCAAGCATTCGCAATTCTATTTGAGAATAGTCAACGGAAATTATTTTCCAGTTTTCTTGGCTTGGAACAAATGCCGCTCTGATTTTCCTGCCGGCCTCGCTCCTAACCGGAATATTTTGCAAATTCGGGTTCATGCTAGAAAGCCTGCCAGTTGCTGTTCCCCAAGGCAAAAATGTTGTGTGAAGGCGGTTTGTTTTTGGAGAAAGCAGTTTTGGCAGGGATTCCGTATAAGTGCTTTGCAATTTTTGAAATTCTCGCCAGTTCTTTAAGGGTTCCAAAATAGGGTGCGGGTCGTTTTGCTCCAAAAGCATTTCTAAGGTTTCTGCATCCGTGCTCGGGCCTCTTACGCTTTTTTTAAGCACAGGGAGTTTTAACTTCTCGTATAAAATTTGCGAAAGTTGCTTTGGAGAGGCTAAGTTAAATTGTTCTTCTGCAATTTCAAAAATTTGAGTTTCAAATTCTGCCACTTTTTTTTGAAGTTCAGAATTGAGATTTGCAAGAGCAATTTTATCTATGGCAATTCCGTATAATTCCATTTTGTAAAGAACTTTGAGCAAGGGTATTTCTTTGCTTTCAAAAAGTTCAAGTAAATTTTTTTCCTTTAGTTCCTCTTTTATGTTGCCCCACTTTGCAATGAGAACAGCCGCATTTTCCGGTGAATTTCCATGATTGGCACTCGGCCTTAAAAGCCACTTGGCAAACAAGGCATCCCACAATTTTCCTTTTGGCAAATTCGCTAAATCCAAAATATGAAAAATCGCTTTTGCATTGTAAAAAACAAATTCCAAATTCTCATTTTCAAAAGTCTCTTTTAGCCATTCCTTATAAAGCGTGGCGTCTTGCGATAGCTCGTAAAATTTGCCCTCGCTTTTGCTAACGGAAATTGCCCCGCTTTCTAAAGTTGCAAAAGCTAAAATCTTGGCTTGCTTCAAATCCTCTTCCATTTTTTGCAAAGCCTCTATGCTGTTTACAAGAAATTTTTCCTCCTTTTTTTCCGGCAAAAAATATGAGAATATGGAAGGAACTTCGTTTACATTAGGCAATAAGGGAATCAAACTCGGTATTTCATAATCGTTGAACAGTTTATATAGCTCATCTCTTTTCAATCCCTCGTAGCGCAAGTCTTTTAAGCTATAGCCAAAATCATGGTTGCCCTGCAAGGTTGCAAGTTCCCTACTCAAAAAAGCACTCTCTTTGCCTGCTGTTAAAACTTCTTGCTTTGCCTTTGGAAGTTTCTCTAAATTATTGTATATGTTTTCCAAATTGCCATAAGTTTTCAAAAGCTCTGCCGCTCCCTTTGGCCCAATTTTAGCAACGCCGGGTATATTGTCCGAGGTATCACCTACAAGGGCTAGGTAATCCCTTATTTGCTCCGGCTCAACGCCAAATTTTTCCCTCACGTGCTCAACACCAAAATCCACTCCCTTTGCGCCCTTCTCAATCTGGTATAGGTGAATTTTATCATTTACAACTTGCGCCATGTCTTTGTCTTTGGTAACCAAAAATACGGAGCAATCTTTTTGTGCGGCAAGCTTTGCCACAGATGCCATTATATCGTCTGCTTCAAAGCCCTCGCATTTTAAAATAGGAATTCCGCTTTTTTCCATTATTTCGTTTAGATAAGGCATTTGTTCTGCCATTTCCGGGGGTATGGGGGGGCGGTTTGCCTTGTATTCCGGGTAAATCTCGCTCCTAAAAGTTTTTCTTGAAACATCCAGCACAATGGCAAAATATTCAGGTTGGTGGCTTTTTAATATACGTAATATTGTTCCCCAATAGCCGTGTAAAACAGAAACAAGTTGCCCCTTGCTATTCCTAAGCGGATTTTTTGCATAAGCATAATACATACGGAAGGCAAGGGCAGAAGAATCTACCAAAAATAAACGATGCATAAGATTAATGTAGAAATTTTTTCTATATTATCAAAAAGGAGATTATAATGTTATCGCTTGCTCATATTTGCCTCAATGTAAAGAATTTGGAATGCTCTATTGAGTATTATAAAAAGCTTGGTTTCAAGCCCAAATTTAAATTCACCAGAAATGGCAAACATTATGGGCATTATCTTGAGATTGGCCGCAACCATTATATAGAATTATTTGAAGACCCGGATATGGCTGCACCCGTAAATACAGGCCTTGTGCATTTTTGCCTTGAAAGCAAAGACATAGATAAGCTTATAGAAGATTTGGATTCAAAAGGCATTGCGCACACCGATAAAAAATTAGGCTGCGATAACACCTACCAAATATGGCTCACAGACCCAGACGGAAACGCCTTTGAAATTCATCAATACACCGAAGAAAGCCTGCAAAAACTCGGCGGCGAGGTAGAAGCAGATTGGTAATAATGGGCATAATAAACTGCACTCCAGATAGTTTTTTTGATGGGGGCAGGCATTGCAAGCCAAAGGAGGCTTTTGAACACGGCTTAAAACTCTTGGATAACGGTGCAGATATTTTAGACATAGGCGGTGAAAGCACTCGCCCAGGTTTTGAGCCTATTTCCAAAGAAGAGGAACTAGCAAGGGTTATTCCTGTTATAGAAATGCTTGCAAAAGAGCAGAGCACAAAAAATTTCCAAATTTCCATAGATACCACAAAAGCAAATGTAGCCTTAAAAGCGGTAAAAGCCGGCGCAAGCATGATAAACGATATTTCTGCAATGGAACAAGACAGAGAAATGCTCCAAACAATAATAGACACAAATTCAAGCACGGTTTTGCAACATACTCTTAAATACGCTGTAGGCACGTCTTCAGTACAAGATGTGAAAAATTATCTGCTTAAACGTGCAGAATTGCTGGAGATGCATGGCGGCAAAAATATATTCATAGACCCCGGCATTGGCTTTGGAAAAACGCAAGAAGAAAACCTTGCGTTAATAGCAAACATAAACGAACTATGCCAAACAAAATTCCCGGTATTGCTAGGCGTTAGCAGAAAAAGCTACATAGCAAAAATCAATGGCTTGGAAAACAGCAACCGTCTTATTCCAAGCATAGTATCGGGCATTGTAGCTGTGCAAAAAGGCGTAAAAATTTTACGTGTGCACGATGTATTGGAAACCAAGGAAGCATTATTGACTTTGGGGTCAATTATGCCTTGACGGGCACGGAAATTTCTATATTCTCTCTTAAGTGCCGTTTTTTTGCAAAATAACGCAGATATACTTGACATACACATATATGGAACAGAGAGAAAGAAACGGAAAGCCGATAACGGTGTATGTGGTCAATGAGCTTAGAATTTTAAATCCCGCCCTATTTGAGAATGTCCTAGAAGATATTTCAAAAGGCCAGCCTGTTAGAAAGAGCGTTTTTGATAAGATTAGGAACACTATCGCAGACGGGGTGAAAAGCCTGCTTAAATGAGCTTTGAGGATTTATGCGTAAAATATTCATTTTTGCCCTCTTCTTTGCCGCAACCGCCTTGGCCGGCAATTCATGCCCCAGCGACAGGATTATCGGCGAGGGGCGGGGTAAACGCCAAGATGCGGCCGATGCCAATGCGGATTTGGCGATTGCCATGAGCATAGCCTCCGGCCTTAAAGCAAAAGTTGTGGTAACTCTTGACAAAGTGACGATAGACGGCATTCCCGCAGATTCCAGCACTTATTCAAGCAGGGCAGAAATACAAGCCGAGCTAATCAAAGGAGCGGCGGTGAAGCAA
>LIUI01000062.1:0-13838 GCA_001462235.1 Fibrobacteria bacterium GUT307 | reverse complement strand
GTGAAGCAACTCAGCCGTTCTGTGGAAGACGGCGAGCATGTGTCAATACGCTTTATCTGCCGTTCCGATGCGGCTACACCTTATTTGGATTCTTTGAGGATATATCTGAGAACCAAATTGAATGTTTTAGGCCAGCAGGTGCTTGACTCGGCTGAATGTGCGAGTGCGGGGGATATATATGCCAAGATGCTTGGCTGGCAGAGGATTTTGGAGGATTTAAGGCAAACGGACAAGGCTCTGCAAGCGGAATATGAGAAAATTGATGCAAAAATAAAGAATGAGTGCGATAAAATTGGAAAAGATATCGCAATCTACTTGGATGTAAGTGGTAGCCGATACATAGCAAGTGAACTTGGTGCGGCATTGCAGAAGGAGGGCTGCGGCTGTTCCATAGCGGAAAGCGTAGGCAAGGCGAGTTATGTCATTACCGTGAAGGCAAAACTGAACCTTTGCAAGAAGGCGGATTTCGGGGAGGTTTATTGCTACACGAGTGCGAATGTGTCTGTGAAGAATGCAAAGACAAATAAGAATTTCCCTGTGCAGGTGCCAGAGGCGATGGGTGCATGGATACAGGGAGACACCAAAAAAGCAACCGAGGAGTCTTTTATGGAATTGACTGAGAACATAGCTAAAGAATTATTGAAGGAGATAAAAAAATGAAATCCCCCCTATCCCTAATCCTGCTCCTCACCCTACTCTGCACAGCAGCCCTAGCCCAAACGCCCAAAAAAAGCGTAGCCGTCTATATGTCTGGCACAAAACTCGGCAAGCAATTAGGAGTTCAGATTGTGTGCGTAGCGGAAATCACCGAGGTTATGAATAGCCATTACTTGGAGGCACGTCTGGTTGATGTGGAAACGGCGGAGGTATTCAACATTGCCTCAGAACGAGGCGATATGACAAATGCTTCGGATATTATGCGAACCGCTCAGTTAGTTGCACAGGAGTTGGTAGAAGAGAGTAATTTATGAGCCGTATACGAGAGAGACCCTAATTCACCTTTAAATCAGGTCTCTAATACAGGCTCTGAAATATATTTTACTATATTGGCCTTTTGAGAGGTATTTTATGGCTGTAGCAACAAAGCAAATAAGAAGTGCGGTTCAAAATAAAATTATATCCAAAGCCAAAAAAATTGACCGAGAAGAAGGGATTTCCATTGAGTCTGTTTTCGGATTATGGAAGAATAGGGAAATTGACAAAGAATTTTTAAGAGAAAAAGCATGGAAGAAGAATTGGATTACTTAATTGATACCTGCGTATTTATTGATTATTTGCGAGGAAATCCAAATGTGTATAGTGTTTTTACAGGAGGTAAAAACATAAATTTATCAATGTCGGTGATAACCATGATGGAGCTACTAATCGGAGCTTTTAATAAAAAAGAAGTTATTTATATTCAGAATGCATTTAGAGATATTAACGTGATCCATATAAACGAAAATATTTCAAGATTAGCATTAAAATATGTATCAACATTTTCAAAAAGCCACAATTTACAGATTCCCGATGCTTTGATAGCAGCAACTTCTGTAGAGATGAACATGAAATTGATAACACTTAATGTTTCTGATTTTCATTACATTCCTGATATAGATATTGGTCATCCAGTAGTTTTATGAAGCGATGAATAGACCCAACGATGGTTCTTTTAGACAACAAGCAAAAAAAACTTGACAAAACTTCGTTTTTTTACTATATTTATATTCCTTATGAAAAACATCGAGAAGCATCGCAATATTGGAATTTCCGCGCATATAGATTCCGGAAAAACAACGTTAACAGAACGTATTTTGTTCTATACAAAGCGCATTCATGCCATTCACGAGGTGCGCGGCAAAGACGGCGTTGGCGCAACTATGGATTCCATGGAGCTAGAACGCGAGCGCGGCATTACCATACAATCTGCGGCTACTTATGCAAGTTGGAAAGATACAGCCATAAATATAATAGATACTCCGGGGCACGTAGATTTCACAATAGAAGTGGAACGCTCCCTGCGAGTTTTAGATGGTGCAATACTAGTACTCTGCGGCGTTGCAGGCGTACAGTCTCAATCCATTACTGTGGATAGGCAAATGCGCCGCTACAGCGTTCCTCGCATAGCTTTTGTCAATAAATGCGACCGTGCCGGCGCAAACCCCCTGCGTGTTGCCGAACAGCTCCGCGAAAAGCTGAACCATGTGCCATGCGTTATGCAAATTCCAATAGGTTTGGAAGATAAACTAAAAGGCGTTGTAGATTTAGTCAAAATGAAAGGCTATCTTTTTGAAGGCCCAAGCGGCCAAGATATGAAAGAAATAGAAATTCCCGAAGATTTAAAAGCCCAAGCCGCAGAATATCGCAGCAAACTAATAGAAACCGTGGCAGATCACAACGACAAGCTGATGGAGCTAGCTCTGGAAGGTAAAGACGTTCCCGAAGATTTGCTCCAAGAAACCATTCGCAAAGCAACAATAGCCCTCAAAATAACCCCTGTATTCATGGGTTCTGCCTATAAAAACACAGGCATCCAAAAATTATTGGACGGCGTAACAGATTATTTGCCAAACCCAACAGAAGTTAAAAACATAGCTCTGAACATAGACAAAAACGAAGAGCCAACCGAAATGGAAAGCAAAGACGACAAACCCCTTGTCTGCTACGCATTCAAATTGACAGACGACCGCTACGGCCAGCTCACATACATCCGCATATATCAGGGTTTAATCAAAAAAGGCCTTACCATAGTGAACATGACCACCGGCAAAAAAGTAAACGTAGGCCGCTTGGTACGCATGCACGCAGACAACATGGAAGACATCACCGAAGCCGGAGCCGGCGACATTGTCGCTCTCTTTGGCATAGATTGCGCAACAGGCACCACCTTCACCGATGGCACCCTCCGCATGAACATGACTTCCATGCACGTTCCAAATCCCGTTATAGAACTCGTTATAGAGGTGAAAAACAGAGACCAAGAAGCAAACCTTTCCAAGGCTCTAAACCGTTTCACCAAAGAAGACCCAACCTTCCAAGTTTATATAGACAAAGAATCCGGCCAAACCATAATCAAGGGAATGGGCGAACTGCATTTGGATGTTTATGTTGAGCGTATGAGGCGTGAATACAAGGTAGAGGTTCAAACGGGCGCACCGCAGGTTGCATACCGCGAAACAATCACTAGGCCAGCCGCATTTGACTACACCCACAAAAAGCAAACCGGCGGTGCAGGCCAGTTCGCAAAAATCATCGGCGAAATGCGTCCCATGCCCATTGAAGGCGACATGGAAAAAATTTACAACTTCAGCAGTTCCGTTGTGGGTGGCCGCATTCCAAAAGAATACATACCGAGCTGCGACAAAGGCTTCCAAAGCTGTTTAGAAGCGGGCTCCTTAATAGGCTTCCCGGTTGTGGGCATAGACATGGAAGTAAAAGACGGCTCATACCACCCAGTGGATTCGTCCGACATGGCCTTCCAAATTTGCGCGCGCATGGCATTCCGCGAGGCTTTCCAAAAAGCCGGTGCTCAAGTGTTGGAACCCATAATGAAGGTAGAAGTTCAAACCCCAACCGAATTCCAAGGCAGCGTGGTTGGCAATTTGTCCCAGCGCAGAGGTTCCATACAAGGCACCAGCGAGCAGCAAAACTACGCCACCATAGTTGCAGAGGTTCCGCTAGCCGAAATGTTCGGCTACGCAACAGACCTCCGCTCAATGACCCAAGGCAAGGCCGAATTCACAATGGAATTTGCAAAATATTCCCCAGTTCCGCGCAGCATTCAAGATGAACTCATCAAAAAATACGGCGACAAAGCAAAATCCGCTGGTAGATAGGGGCGAATTCCCCGTTTTATCGCAAACCATAAACGGGCATCCTCTTGCTTTTTTAGATTCCGCCGCAACCACGCAAAAACCTTTGCGTGTGATTGAGGCCATGAACGATTTCTACAAAAACCACTATTCTTCGGTAAAGAGGGGAGCCTACGCTCTTTCTGCAAAAACCACGCAAAAATTTGAAGAAGCCCGCTCAAAAATCGCAAAATTTATAGATGCCCCAAGCGAAAATTCAATAATTTTCACAAAAGGCACAACGGAAGGCATAAACTTGGCAGCTTGGAGCTATGGCCTTGCCAATCTTAAACCCGAAGGCGAAATTTTAATCTCGGTTTTGGAGCATCACGCAAACATAGTCCCTTGGCAGTTGGCGGCCAAAGAAAGAGGCGCAAAAATAAAAGCCATTAAATACAGCAAAAACGGCGACATAAACCTTTCCTCGCTCCAAGAACTGCTCAGTGAAGGCAAACCGCAAATCGTAGCTTTAACCCACACCGCCAACAGCATAGGCACAATAAATCCCCTTGCCGAAATTATCCCCATAATCCGCAAACTTGCCCCGCAAGCGAAAATTCTAATAGATGCCGCGCAAGGCGCGCCTCACTCAAAAATATCCGTCAAAAGCTTGGACTGCGATTTTTTAGCTTTTAGCGGCCACAAAATTTATGGCCCAACCGGCGTGGGCGTTCTTTACGGCAAGCCGGAAGTTTTAAACGCCATGCCGCCCTGGCAGGGCGGCGGCGAAATGATAGACAAAGTGACAATCGAAAAAACAACATTCGCGCCCCCGCCCGCCCGTTTTGAGGCCGGCACTCCGCCAATAGCCGAAGTATTAGGCCTTTCTGCCGCCATAGACTGGGTAAACGAAATAGGCATAGAAAAAATAGCCTCTCACGAAAAGCAAATAACAGAATACGCATTAACCGAGCTTCAAAAAATAGACGGCCTCCAAATAATAGGCACCCCAAAAAACCGAGGTTCAATAATCTCTTTCACCCTTTCAAAAATCCACCCTCACGATGCCGCCTTAATTTTAGACGAAGAGGGTATAGCTGTGCGAGCCGGCCATCACTGCGCCCAGCCCGCAATGGAGCATTTTGGCCTATCGGCCACTTTGCGAGCAAGCTTTGCCGCCTACACCGAGCCTTGGGAAATAGACCGCCTGTGCCAAGCTATTAAAAGGGCTATAGGGATATTTGGGTAAAAACAGGTACAATTCCCTCAACTACCCTTGACTATCCCAAAAAAAATTTCTATATTTATGTTCCGTATTCATAAACAAAGGAATGTCTTTAACGGCATTGCAAATTTATAGGAGAGTGGAGAAATATGGATTGGCTAAATGATATACCCGCAAGGGTAAACAAAAAAGACGGTTGCTTAGAACTACTGCCAAAGAACGGCGAACCCGGCAAATCGGTCAAAGACGTTGCTCCGGCTCTAGAAGATGCCTTTAAATACATAGTCGAAAATGACTTTCCTGGAGTGCTAAGTTGAAAATAGATGACTATGAAAACTTTTATTCAGAAGAGTATTGGTGGCCAAAAATAAGGAATTTTGCCAAGAATTTCTATGAATCTCTAAAAAAAATAGCAAATAACAATTCAGTCATTGTAGATTATAACCCCGACAAACTAGAAGAAGCTCTTCAAATGTATAAACTTAGCTGGAATAATTTCAAGAAGCATATTTACCAAATGGAAAACAAGGATGAACGCATAGACAGGCACAAAATTGCTTCTTTATACATTTTATCCTTGCTAACAAAAAGACCATTCTATGTAATAGACCCTTCTAAAGAATGTGGCGATGAGGATAAAAGAATATTTTTCTTGGCGAATGAATTATTCTCCCTAATGCTTATGCAAAGCATCATTTTTTGTTGGAGAGATGAAGATGAAAGAAAGAAATTCGATTTTCCTTGGCTGAAAAAAGACAGGCTATCCAAAATCGAATATGAAAAAAGAAAATGGTTTATGATTTTGCTCAATTATTTTAAACGAAAGTACATGAAGCTAAATCACAAGAAATCTATGTCCGATATGCCATCAGATATAGCTGATTTTTTGTCACTGGCACAAGTCATATATTATATAGAACAATCTTTTTTAAAATAAAATCGGGTATTTCTATTTACTGGAACTATGTATATAATTCCTGAAATTATCAACAAAATAAAGCGTAAAAATAGGCTTTAAAACTTTTTTTGCTTTTTTCAAAAAAAAAATCTATATTTATAATTTCCTATTTTGGAGATTTTATGACCACGCAAGAGCAAGAGCTTATCAAGCAAAAAGGTTACGCAGAGGCAATGCGGTACATTGCCAATGCTAAAGGCTATTTAAAAACTGCGGGCAAAGGCGAAACGCACTATAAAGACAAAAAATACGTTAGAACTGCATGCGGAACTGCATATAACGGAGTGCTTATAGCCTTAAACGCGCTGTTAAAAGCAAAAGATGTTGATTTACCAAAAAGCAGCAAAAGAAAATCCGTGGATTTTTACAGAATGGCAATTGGAAAAGACAGAAAATTGCTGGATGCCTTCAATTCAGTCTATAGCATTTTGCATTTATACGGCTATTACGATGGTGAAACCACTATAAAAGTAATACAAACCGGCTTTGAAATAGCTGGCATAATCATCAACAGAATCAAACCCCAGGGTGCCCTATGACCACGCAAGAGCAAGAGCATATCAAGCAAAAAGGCTACGCAGAGGCAATGCGTTATATGGCCAATGCAAAAGATTATTTAAAGCTAGCTGGTCAAAAAGGCCGGTATTACTTAGACCGCAAATATGTTCGTACTGCATGTGGAACAGCGTATAATGGTGTTTTAATTGCTTTAGATTGTTTTTTTAAGCTGAAAAATATTGAATTGCCAAAAATAAGAAAGAGCGTTGATTATTATAGGCAGGGCCTTCGTGAATATCAAAAGATGAAGGATGCTTTTAATTCTGCTTACGATACATTGCATTTGAACGGCTATTACGATGGCAATTTGGATTCTGATGTTATTAAAATAGGTTTTGCCAGGGCAAATGAAATTATCAGCAAAATAAAGCCTCAATAGTAGGCTCTGTTGTTTTATGTCCTCAAAAATCACAAAAAAATCCATTTTTTGCTAAAATTTGCCATTTTTCGGGGTTTTTCTTTTGTTTTTTCAAAAAAAAATCTATATTTATACAGATTGGGAACGATTCCTTATTTTGGAGTTTTTGATGACTGTGCAAGAGCAAGAACATGTTAAGCAGAAAGGCTACGCAGAGGCAATGCGGTACATTGCTAATGCTAAAGGCTATTTAAAAACTGCGGGCAAAGGCGAAACGCACTATAAAGACAAAAAATACGTTAGAACTGCCTGCGGAACTGCATATAACGGAGTGCTTATAGCCTTAAATGCGCTGTTAAAAGCAAAAGATATCGATTTTCCAAAAGGCAGCAAAAGAAAACCCGTGGATTTTTACAGAATGGCAATTGGAAAAGACAGAAAATTGCTGGATGCTTTTAATACAGTTTATCACATTTTGCATTTGAGTGGCTATTACGATGGCGAAACTAGTATAAAAATAATACAAACCGGTTTTGAAATGGCTGGTGTAATCATCAACAGAATTAACCCCCAGGGTGCTTTATGACTGTGCAAGAGCAAGAACATGTTAAGCAGAAAGGCTACGCAGAGGCAATGCGGTACATTGCTAATGCTAAAGATGCTTTAGAAAAGGCTGGGCGCAATGGCATGAGTTTTAAAGATTCTAAATATGTTAGCTCTGCAAGCGGAATAGCATATAAAGGCGTGCTTGTGGCTTTGGATGCTTGGCTTCAGTTGAAGGGCATAGAGTTGCCAAAAAACAAGCCTAGTAAAAAAGAACGCAGCAAAACCATAGACTTTTACAGAGAAAATATAGCCAAGCTAGACAAAAAGCTTTTGCATGATTTAAACATGGTTTACGAAGCTCTCCATTTATATGGCTATTACGATGGCACTCTCTTAATAGGTACAATAAGCGATGGTTTCAAATTCGCCAAAAACATCATCAACAGAATTAAACCCAAGGGTGCTTTATGACCGTGCAAGAACAAGAACATATAAGGCAAAAAGGCTATGCGTTGGCAATGCGGTACATTGCCAATGCCAAAGATTCATTGAAAAAGGCTGGGCGTAATGGCATATATTTTAAAGATTCTAAATATGTTAGCTCTGCAAGCGGAATAGCGTACAAAGGTGTGCTTGTGGCTTTAGATACTTGGCTTGAGTTAAAGGGCATAGAGTTGCCAAAAACCAAGCCTAGTAGAAAAGAACGCGGCAAAACCATAGACTTTTATAGAGAAAATCTAGCCAAGCTAGACAAAAAACTTTTGCAAGATTTAAATATGGTTTACGATATACTCCATTTACTTGGCTATTACGATGGTTTTTTATCAGTTAAAGTCATAAACGAAGGCTTTGAAATAGCTGGCATGATCATCAACAGAATTAAACCAAAGGTTGCCCTATGACCGTACAAGATCAGCAACACATAAAGCAAAGGGCTTATGCAGAGGCAATGCGGTACATTGCCAATGCTAAAGACGATTTGAAAAAAGCTGGGAAAATTGACGGGCATTTTAGAGATCCAAAATATGTTCGCAGAGCCAGCGGCACTGCTTATAGCGGCGTGCTTATAGCACTGGATGCGTGGCTTAAATTAAAAGGCGTGGATTTGCCAAAGGGCAAAGCTCGCAAATCAATAGATTTTTACAGAGATAATATAGCTAAGCTAGATAAAAAGCTTTTAGATCATTTAAAGATAGTTTATGATACTTTGCATTTGAGCGGTTACTATGATGGAACCCTCTCGCTTGGTACCATAAACGATGGCTTTAAGATGGCTGGCTACATCATCAACAGAATCAAACCTCAGGAGGCAATATGACCACTCAACATGTAACGCAAATTCGCATATTCATGCTTTTAGCGCTAGCCCTCATGGCCTTTGCAGGCAATGCGTATGCGCAGTGTACCGGCAAAACCGTTTACATTCAACTGCCGCCCGACTGGCCTCAAGACCGAGTTTATGTCAAATCTGACGAAGTAGTATCTATTACCGGAACGAAAACCGGCAGTTGGTTTATGTTTACCTTTCCAAACAACGGCAATTTTAACAATGCTGGGAAGAACTTTAATTTTATTATTACGAACAATGACAACGGGACAAACCGCCGTATAACCAGTGTGAGCTATGATCAAGTTAGCAACCAAAATAATTTTAACTGCGGCACTCTTTTCGGTAACAACAATGCGGTCTATATTTACCCGAACCCCAACAGTACAACACAAACCCGATACGGCTATGAGCCTCCCGATGCTTACTACTTCTACTTCTACCCTCCGAACGAGCCGGAGAGGTGGAAAGTGACCACTCCCTATATCATTACATACAACTTAGCTACAAACGAGCAGACTTCAGAACGCATGTCAGCGGAACCGTCTTCTCGTTGCGGTTGGTATAAAAAAGTGTATTTCAACGAAGATCCTCCGGGCGGCGATGTTTGGTTTTTCCTTTCTATGGAACCTACCATAGAAAACAATATGGATCTTATTGGTGCGCTTGGCACTCAAGATCCTTGGGACAACGGCATGCCTGTGCCCATTAATTTGAAAGAAAAATTCGACCAGATTGCGACAAACCCAATGAAGCGCGAATTATACTTCAATCCAGAAAACGGCTCAAGCGGCTGGAGTGGCACAGATCCGGGAATATCGGACGGAGGCCGCTGCCATTACAAGCTGGCCGCAAACATTTACCATACCGGCTGCGGCGCGAATGCGTCTTTTTCTGCGTATGACGCTGTAACCGGTTGCTCCAATGACAAAGACGAAAATGGACACGGTGGGGAAGGCGTGTGCCGTAATTATGTCCTGCCAACGCTTTCAGCAAATGGGAAAATGCAATGGAATAACAACAATCCAAATAGTTGTGCCACCCTTACCAATGATTGGAAGAAAAAAGTTTGGAAAAGTGGGGCAGATTTAGACAAGGCTTTTGACCCGTCCTCATCAGCCAACGTTGTCCGTTGCTTTGACATGCCGTTTCAGAGGGCAGAAAGTGGCTTGTGGGAGTTTGATGCGTTGAATCTCTGTGGAGACGGCTCGGCAGACATGGATGGCAAAGGTGCCTGCGCAGGTCACGGCGGTGGCCTAGGCGGATTTTATCCACCGAATTTGATGAGCAGGCAGGAAACTATAAACGGCGAACTTAAAAACTACAATGCTGAATATACTGCTTGTGGTAATACTTGCGGTGCGACATACGAAGGGGATAAAAGCGTTGCCCCACCGGCTTGTGTCAACATGTGGTGTTTCGACAGGGGCTGGTATGGCGGCAATTGTAGAGGCCACTGCACCCAGCCCGGCAACTGCCCAGAAAATTCCAATGAGGGGCTGGCTGGCGCGGCCATTCCTGCGAATGAAAGAACCGATCCCGGCATGAAGGGGAATTTGGACGGGCTTACAACCAAAGCTCAGATTGACGCAGAAATGAACAGAGTCTGCTATAGACCAATACGAAATGGTGATCTTGCAGATTACGACAATACCATACCATTGGCCTACGCCGGCAAAACAACCGGTAGCGTAAGCGGGCTTATGTGCTTTGAGAGCAGTGCCACATTCACATACGAGAAAGGGCAGGAATTCTTCTTCAGAGGCGATGACGATATATGGGTTTTCATCAACAACCAGCTTGTTGTGGATCTTGGTGGCAACCACGGCCCAGCCCCCGGATATGTGAAGCTGGACACCATAACACAACCCACTCCACTCGCTGAGGGTGCTAGCTATCCCATAAACATTTTCTTCTGCGACCGCAGAGCGCCGGGTAGCAACGTGCGCATCACCACGAACATATATTTCACGCAGAAAAGCGGCTTTGAGCTTAAAGACGGCAAGCGGCCTACAACAGAGCCGGCTGAAATCTGCCTTACGGTTGAATCCACGAGCGGCAGTACCTGCGGCAGCAGCGGCGGTTCAAGTTCGGAGGTACATTGCGGAACCAAAATCGGGAAGCTCATAAGCGACGGTCTCATAGAATTTTATTGGGAGCGCGTTGGCGCGCCGGGGCAAACCATTCTTGATGTTGACAAACAAGGATGCGTTAAGGACGGCAATTGGCTGGTATGCCATGAAGGCATTAGGCTGGATTTGACTAACGGCGTGGCTCGCATAGAGAGAGATAAGATAGTGGCTGGGCCTGGCCTTACCCCCGGAACCTACAACGTTTTTGCAAGGGTTAAGCCCGGCAATACTGAAATTCCATCCACCTCGCCGATCGGGCTTGGGGGATTCCAAATATCTTCCGGCATATCCATAGTTTGGGGCGAAGTTTATAAAGACGGCAACGATGGACAGCCTGAGGCACTAATTCGCAATTTGGGTGATAAGGATAAACGCACGGTTGCCGGCAGGCTCGTTCCCGTAGGCTTTGCCGACAGCTATGAGGTGAACGGCAAGATTTATGTAAACTCGGACCCAGCCGAATTAAGCCAAAACAAAACCTTTATTTTAGAACAAGCCGGGCTTACAATTGCCGGAGACAATCTTTCCGGTTTGAGAATATTCTCAGATGAGCTTGGCCAACATGAAATAACAAGCAAGGCAATGCCAATACCAATAGGCGAAAATGGCCTCAAGGTGCTTTGGGTAACCGGCGAATACGCAGCGGCAGACGATCATACTTATAGGCTTATGATACAAGGAAGAGGAGCGGCTGGCGGCAGCTCGGATATAAAAGTTTTCCTGCCGCGCTTTCATTTCATGGACCATGATGGGCTAAACGCCACCCCGCCAACCTATACCATATTGCCGCATAACCCCCCAACAACATGGCAAACGAAAGGCAGCGATTATTCCATGCGCAGTTCAACTGCCCTTGCGAAAGACATGTCGGTTTACATAGGCTCTCCAGAAATGAGAAAGATTGCGGCTTATGACGTTTCTGGCTCGAATGGTGCGGACCCCGGCGTGCTTTGCACAGATTGCGGCACTGTCATTCCGTTTAATCTCAGGGCAGATGCGGTTTGGGCATCAGACCCAAGCCTTGGCTCAGGCGGCTCCTTGATAAGCACTAGCTTTACTCCTTTGGTCGGCGGCATTTCTACCCTTACGTTTAGAGGCATTAAGAAAGAAGGGATTATGCATCCCGATTATGCATTCTTCACCGTAGGCGGGCCTTCCGCAGCACCCAAAACACTTGCCCAGTGGGATTCGCTTACATTTGAAGTGCCTGTTGTTCCAATTCCCACTGAAGCACAGATTTTCGATAGAAACGGAAACGGCATTGGCGATGAACTGCGCATTGTTTACAACATGCCTTTTGGAGACACCACCGCGCCCGACTTAGTGGAGGTATTCTGGGATTTGGGCCGTTTAGGCACTGACACGCTAAGTTTT
Organism: Fibrobacteria bacterium GUT307; assembly: GCA_001462235.1. Taxonomy (GTDB): domain Bacteria; phylum Fibrobacterota; class Fibrobacteria; order Fibrobacterales; family Fibrobacteraceae; genus Fibrimonas. The sequence goes on along the minus strand of LIUI01000062.1, from coordinate 1,590 downwards.
GGCCATCCTAGCATAATAAAAAATGAAAAAGGAGAATATAGCAATAAAGGGGCTAACGGTGGTATTACATACACCGATCTGTTGGCCTGGTGGAGAAGCAATCATAGCATAGAGTTTGATTCCGTTATTGTAATTAAATGCGATGATTGTTTCAGCGACGATATCAAAACTTCGGTGGGTCACGATCCCGAAAAAGTTGTGGTGCGAAGCTGGGCATCGTTTGAGAACAAAAAAATCAATCCGCCTGAGTGGGTAACTAATCCAAATGATGCGCCTATAGAAGACAGTATTCCCGCTATAGTGATTGCTGCCTTATACGAAGCCGATGGCGACCCAAATTGCTTCTCAAAGCAAAATCCCGGATGCATAGACAGAGTAAGGTTAAGCCTTTCCGAGCCTGTTGTTTATAAAGATGCCGAGACCCAGGCTGAGGCTGTTAAAGCGGCTTTTGCCTATAAACTCTTAAGCTATTTTGGCAAAGATGATGCAGAAGTTGTGCCCAATAAAATATCGCCCTTTGAAATTTACAATGATCATTTGCCAACCACTATGCGCTGGTCTTCAACCGGAGGCGATGGAATTCTGCCTGCGGGTGATTCTGTTGTGAATTTCGCTTTCAAGAGATATAAAGTTCCTGGGGACACAACAAGAACTCCTATGGGAGGCGATTCCGTAAAATTCGCTTCCATAGCGCACGGAGTTGAATTCCCCGCGCTCATCGATTTGGCTGGAAATTCTGCCAATCCAATGGAAATAGGCAGGCCTTTGGAAGGCGTAAACCCGTCTCAATCAACTAAAATACCCATTACAGAGCTAAATCCAGAAGAAAACGCTCTGGAGGAGAAGTTGAAAGAAATTGGAATAGAATACATATTCGACGGCAAGCATAAGGGCGAAGACATAATTTGCGAACCCAAGCCTAATTGCAAAGACGGCAAGTCTGTGGAAGGCCATATTGCTGTTGGAGTTTTGCCTGTGCCGGAACGTTGGCTCGGTGCTGAATTGTCGAGTAACATAATAACGAACTACCCGGCTTCTACAGGTTTGGTATTCACCCAAGATATTGATAATGTATTGGCAGGTTTGGAAGCGAAGCACGAAGTGGCAATTCCTCCCAGTGCCGTAACATTCTATGCCAATGTTTATTACCACACCAACCTCGGCGATTTTGTGGTTCACAGAAAAGACCTCACCATACGCTGCGATGACCCGATTTTCAACGCATATCCGGATCAGCCCGGAGAAACCTGCCGAGAAAACAACGGCGGAGTTTACGTAGCTTGGAACCTAAAGGATGCCAAATCCCGTTGGGTTGGCGCAGGCGCCTACGTAGGCATATACGATTTCTACTGGAAAGTCGATTACGAAGGCAAAAACAAAAAAGGCGAAAACGTTAGAATAAACGAAGCATACGACAAACTGGAAAGAAAAATAGAAATGCACGGCGTAAAAAGGATGAAGAAGAGATAAATATCCATAAAAAAGGGCGACCCTTGCGGGTCGCCTTTTTTATTGTCAGAACCCCGATGCCCCCGATTAAAAGGATTTACCCGATTGAAGCACGAAATGTTAAAATCCCCTAAATCCTAA
>LIUI01000061.1:1158-11680 GCA_001462235.1 Fibrobacteria bacterium GUT307 | reverse complement strand
TTACGGGAAGGGCGAGATTCGAACTCGCGGTGGGCTTTAGGCCCACACGTCCTTAGCAGGGACGCACCTTCGGCCAGCTCGGTCACCTTCCCAGTGTTTATAAATATAGTAAATTATTTTTGCCACCTTGCATTTTTCTCGTAAAATTGTTATATTTGTATTAAACGGAGGTTTTATGTCAACGGAATTAGAGGCAAAAATGGAAAAAGCTGTTGAAGCCACGCACCGTGAATTTGCCAGATTGCGCACGGGGCAGGCTTCGCCGGCAATACTGAACGATGTAAAAGTGGAATATTACGGCACCCCAACCCCAATTTCCCAAATAGCTACCATAAAAAGCCCGGAACCCAGAATGCTTTTGGTAAGCCCCTGGGAAAAACAATTCTTAGACCCTATATGTAAGGCTATCCTGGCCGCAAATATAGGTCTAAGTCCCTCAAAAGAAGCAGACAGCATTAGAGTGGCAATGCCTATTCTAACCGCAGAACGCAGGCAAGAACTCGCAAAAATGGCAAAAAAACACGCCGAAGAAGGGCGCACCGCCATAAGAAACCTACGCAGAGATGCAAATGATGCTATAAAAAAGAACAAAGAGCTGCCGGAAGACGAATCCAAAAAGCAGATTGAGAATATTCAAAAGACAACTGATAAATATATAGGTATAATAGATGCGGCATTGGCAGAAAAAGAAGCCGATATTTTGAAAGTATAGAAGGTGGAGCAATGGATAAAGAAACTCAGTTGGAAGAAGCCGCAAAGATATATTTTGGCAGGGCAAAAAGGGCTTTTGGGGCCGCCCGCAAAAAAATAAAAAATGCAGATTCACAAGGTGCCGTGGAATTGGATTTGTCCGATATGGAGCTTTGCGAACTCCCGCCGGAATTGTTCTCTCTTAAAAATCTTGAGAAGCTTAATCTGGACGGCAATAAAATAACCTGCCTCCCGGAAGAAATAGCCAACCTAAAAAAATTACGGCATTTATCGATAAGCGGCAATGGCATTATGATTTTGCCAAAAAACCTTGGCAAGCTAAAAAAACTGGAACGCCTCTACGTTGGCTACAACACAATATCCGAACTCCCGGATACAATATGCGATTTGCGAAACTTAAAAATGCTAAACGCCGCAGGCAACCTGCTTAGCACCCTGCCGCAGAACATAGGCAATATAAAATCCCTATTAAAGCTGAGCCTGCACGATAATATGATTGAATCCCTGCCAAAATCAATAGGCAATTTGAGAAATCTAAGAAAACTATTCCTAGACAACAACAGCCTAGCCTCCGTTTCTGCGGCCTTGGCTAATTTGCGCAATTTAGAGGAATTGGTTCTTTCCGGGAACGAACTCAAACGCATTCCAAAGGAATTTTCCGGCTTCAAAAAACTCCGCGAGCTCCTCTTAGACGAAAATCGTTTAACAACTTTGCCGGCAGATTTGGCAAAAAATTCTTCCCTGAACCTCATAGGTTTATTTGGCAACCCCGTAAAGAACATTCCCAGAGAGTTATTGAACAAAACAAGGCTAATTATAGACAGGGATTGATTAAATCAAACCTTTACATAATCCCTAATCGCATCCCTTATGGATGTGAAAACCTTTGTAAGTTCCCTTTCGTCTTCTTCCAAAATGGTTATTCTAAAACCTTGCAAGTCGCAGCAAAAACTGCTCATGGGAACCACGCAAACTCCCGTTGCACCTAAGAGATAATAGACAAAGCGGTAATCCGGGCTAACGCCCTCACACCATTCCTCAACTTTTGCCCTTATTTTTGGGTTCTCAATGGGGAGGGTTTGCTTGCTGTTCAAAACTCCGTCCCTGAAAATTATTGAATTGTAAAAGGCGCCATAAGTCGGGTTGAATTTCAGTTCCGGGACTTCGCCTAAAATTTTGTTTATCAAGGCACTTCGCCTGCCTATTTGCTCATTTAAGTTTGCACGGTGAATTTCGTAGCGGCTGTCTCCCAAAATTAGCGGCAGGGCTAGCTGCGGAAGCGCTGTGGAGCATACCTCTATCATTTTTGCGTTGTCTAGCGCGCTGCAAAAAGCGGCGAATTCAGAATCTTTGTCTCGGTTGTAAAATTCCAGCCAACCGCAACGGGAACCCGGCCAAGGCACCTCTTTAGAAAGCCCTTTCATGGCAATGCCGGGTACATCTCCTATATACTCCGCAAGGGAATAAGACTTTGCGCCGTTATATACAATTTTATTGTAAATTTCATCTGATATAACAAATACTTTATATTCCTTTGCTATTTGGACTATCTTTTTTAAACTCTCAAAAGGATATACCATGCCTGTGGGGTTATCCGGGTTTATTATTAAAATGCCAACGATATTCGGGTTGTATTTAACCTTGTTTTCCAATTCTTCCAAGTCTGGGTACCAGTGATTGTCTGGGTCTAGCCTGTAGGTAATGGGTTCTGTGTTTGCGTGGGCGGCTTCTGCGGAGCTATGGGTGCTGTAAGCGGGTGAGGGGCCTATTACCCTGCTAGTAATGTCAAGGAGTTGGTAGGTTGTGGAAATTGCATCTCCCAAGCCGTTGAAAAATAAAATATCTTCCGGTGTTATTTGCGCACCGCTTCCACCGCTTAATGCGTTGGTTTTTTTGCATATAAATTCCCTTGTTGCCAAATTGCCTTTTGAGGGGCAATAGCCGTAAGAATGGTTTAGCTGAACAAGACTTGCCATGATGTCTTTTATCCATGCGGGCACCTGGCATTTTTTCTCTATGGGGTCTCCTATGTTTTCCCAGTGAATTTCAAGCCCCAAAGCCTTGAGCTGGTTCGCCTTTTTAACTATTTCGCGAATTTCGTACTTGAATTCCTTTGAACCTTCTGATAAAAGCTTTTTACGCATGGGAGGGAATATAGAAATTTTCTAGATTTTCCTTGTGAAAATTTTATTTAATCCTCTTTCTGGCAGTTATTCGGAATTAAAAGACCATATTCCTGTTAAACGTCGTTGCCAAGTAAATAAGAGCGAGGTTGTGAAATTCATAGACACCCTCCGATGTTTGCTATTCCCAGGTTATTTTAACAATGAACGCACAGAAGACCTTTTTAGAGATGCAAATTATTTATTGCACAGGTTCTTGATATTTTTGTTCATAAAAGACACGGAAAAGATAAAAGACGAATTTTTGGCAAAACTTCCCAAAATAAGGGCAAGCATAGCAACAGATTTAGAAGCCGCCTACGATGGCGACCCTGCCGCAGCGAACAAAGAAGAGATAATAATTTCTTATCCGGGGATTTATGCAATTTTGGTTTACAGATTGGCACACGAGTTGCATCTCCTAAGAATTCCCATGCTTCCCCGCATCATGACGGAACACGCGCATTCCGTAACGGGCATAGACATTCACCCCGGCGCAGAAATTGGCGATTATTTTTTCATAGACCACGGAACGGGCATTGTTATAGGTGAAACCACGTTAATAGGCAAACGTGTTAAAATTTACCAGGGCGTAACGCTCGGAGCGCTTTCCACCAGAGGCGGCCAGGTTTTAAGGGGGCAAAAACGCCACCCTACGGTAGAAGATGATGTAACAATATATTCCGGTGCCTCTATTTTTGGCGGCAATACTATTATAGGCAAAGGCTCGGTGCTTGGCAGCAATGTATTTGTGACCGATTCTGTGCCGCCGGAGTCAAAATTGAGCATAAACGATGTTCAACGTCACCGAAAAAAACAAAAATCCAATGAGAATGACGTTTGGTATTTTGAGATATAGAAGATGCCTGCAAATAATTTACTATCTTTGCAAAAGACACCTTAACCTAGGAGCTTTTATGAACATTTTTCGCTTAGCACTGCCGGCAGCTTTAACGCTTGCCCTCTCAATTAACGCCTTTGCACAGGACGATGACGACGATATGGCACCAAGAGGAGGCTTTGGAACCATCACCATTAACACAGATCCTCCCAACAGCGATGTATTTTTAGATGGCGAATCCTTGGGAAAAAGCCCAATAAGCAAAAAAAGATTTCGCTCAGGCCCCTTACGCCTCATAATCCAAGACCAAGGCAAGGAGCTGATAAACGTTCGTTTTAATGTGTGGCCCAACAAGGATAATGTGTACGATGGCAAAACCGTTATGCCGCACGGCGCAATAAAAATCACAACAAATCCTTCATCATGCCGGATTTTGATGGACGGAGAAATGGCAGACCGCACAGAAGGCGGTGAATTAACACTCAACAGCGTGGACGCCGGCGATCATACCATTGGCGCAGAGGGATGCGGAAAACTTCTGGAAGTACTCATACCCGTTCGCGGTGAGCAAACAACCGAAGTTCATTTGGATGTAAAAACGAGAAAAAGTTCTGCAAAAATAAACGGAGAAGATGTTAAAAAGAAATAACTGCCAAATCACCACTTAGCAAGGGCGTTTGCAACTATAATCTCTTGAAGGGATTTTATTGCACGCTCCTGCCCGTGGATTTCTTCGGATTCGTTTTTCCGCACATCATAAGAACCTATTGCCTGAACGTTTTTGCCATCGTAAATTGCTTTTTTGCGAACATTGTCGTAAAAAGAAACGGATATTCCCATTGTTACACGGTAGGTTTCAACTTCGGCATTTAAGCTTTGGGCCTCGGGTCTGTTGCTGTAGCTTGTAAGCGTAACCGTGAAATCCGCATCTGCATTATCGTTGACTATGCGAACAGCCGGTGCATTTATTCTAAACAATTCCTTTATGCCATCTTTGAGCCTATTCCCTATCACTGGGTCAAAATTGCGGTAATCCACATCTGCTATATACACGGTTTTTATGTGCTGCGGGAGCGTTGTTGCCGTAAAACTGTAACAGGAAAAAAGCAATGCGGCTGTAAGGAGTAGGGCTTTTAGAGGCATATAGGCAATTTAGAAATTTCTACTTTGCAAAATAGATGGACTTTGCCCACATATTAAAACACGAAACCTGTGCAAGGTGCAAAAATTGCTGTGTATTCAAAAAAGAATCCCTTGTTTACGTTCCAAAAGGAATAGAGGTACGCGAACAAAGCAACGGCATATTCGCTTGCGTTCATCGCTGTGAAAACGCCGGATGTTTAATGGGAAAAGACAAACCTATAGAATGTGCCGCCTGGCCCTTTAGCATTTCCAAAAGAGGCAAAGAACTCCTTTTGGTTCTTGAACACACTTGCCCGGAATTGAACAAAAAAGAAAAGCTGGAAAAAGCAAAAGCATTTGCTTTGAAAGTCATAGCCCCTGCATTGCTGGAATATTCAAAACAAAATATAGACACGCTCAGAGAATACGATGAAAGAAATGAAATAATAGCCCTGTATTAGCGGCTAATTTTCTAAATTGCATTCCATGCAAAATGAAACTCTAACCGTAAAAGAACGGCTTGCCATACCGCCGCAAAAAATGCCCGAACTCTCACCGGAAGTTCGCTCAAAGACCATGGACGAAGTTGCTATTGGCTATACCAAAGAACAAGCGATTACAGAAGCCAAAAGATGCTTATTCTGTAAAAAACCGGGCTGCATAGAAGGCTGCCCTGTTCGCATAGACATACCGGGTTTTATAGCCCACATTGCCGCAGGGGATTTTCAGAATGCAATAGATAAAATCAAAGAAACATCGCTTTTGCCGGCAGTGTGCGGCAGAGTTTGCCCGCAAGAAAAACAATGCCAAAAAAAATGCGTAGTTGGCGTTTCTTTAAAAGATGTAGAAAAATCCGTTGCTATTGGGCGTTTGGAGCGTTTTGCTGCAGACTGGGAAAGAGAAAGCGGGACTATCAAAGTTCCCGAAGTTAAGCCGGAAACCGGGAAAAAAGTTGCAGTAATAGGCTCCGGGCCTGCGGGTTTGGTGGTTGCGGCAGATGTTCGCAGAGAAGGGCACAGCGTTACTATTTTTGAAGCATTCCACAAATTGGGCGGAGTTATGCGTTATGGCATTCCGGAATTCCGCTTGCCTAATTCCGTTGTGGATAAAGAAATAGACACTCTAAAAAAAATGGGCGTTGAGTTTAAAATAGGTTTTGTAGTAGGCAGAACTCGCAAACTGCCGGACTTGTTCAAAAAAGACGGTTTTGATGCGGTATTTATAGGCACCGGTGCAGGATTGCCGCTATTTATGAATATCCCCGGCGAAGACTTGAACGGAGTATTCTCTGCAAACGAGTTTTTGACAAGGGCAAATTTAATGCGTGCTTATGAAAAGGATTTTGCAGATACCCCGCTTTGGGAAGGAAAGCAGGTAGCGGTGCTGGGTGGCGGGAATGTAGCTATGGATGCAGCAAGGGTAGCTCTGCGTTTAGGTGCAGAAAAAGTTAGCATAATCTACCGCAGAACAGCCGCAGAAATGCCGGCAAGGGCAGAAGAAGTTCATCACGCTATGGAAGAAGGCGTGGAGTTTTGCTACCTGCAAAACCCAAGCGAAATTCTAGGCGACGAAAAGGGTTTTGTGCGGGCCTTGAAAATAGACAGGTATAAACTTGGCGAACCGGACGAAAAGGGGCGCCCGCGCCCCGTAAAACTGGAAGGGGAATCTTTTGAATTGCCTGTTGACACGGTTTTGGTATCCATAGGCAACGGCTCTAATCCTTTGATTAGCCAAGGAACGCCGGAATTAAAGGTGAACAAAAGGGGCAATATTGAACTCTCAAATGCAGAGACAAATTCAACATATATGGAGCGTGTATTTGCCGGCGGCGATATTGTGCTTGGTGCGGCAACTGTAATTCTTGCGATGGGGGAAGGCAGGAAAGCTGCCAAAGGGATAAATGAGATGTTAAAATGAAACCTTATTTTCCCGCTCTTGATTCCTTACGTTTTTTTGCTTCTATAAATATAGTTCTGTTGCATTTTGCATCTTCGGGTTTGCTCTCTTATGCAAAGATAGACAAGCCCATTTTTTCTGCGGATGTATTTTTTCTGTTGAGCGGCTTTATATATTCCGTTTTATTCAGCAAACCGGGACGCTTGCCAAAACTGATAACCTTTATGAAAGAGCGTTTTTGGCGGCTTTATCCTTTGCATTTGTTTTGCACTTTGCTTATCTTTGTCATAACGTTGTATAGAACACGTCTTTTAGACAACACCGCTTATGCAATAAAAAGCCTTGCCTTGCACATATCGCTGCTATGGGCTTTTGTCCCGGAACAGGGGCATCACCTTAACCAGCCCTCGTGGACTTTATCCGTATTTTTTTTGTGCTATGCTTTAACTCCGGTTTTCTCAAAATTTTTGAATTGGCAGGGTAAAAAAATTCTTTGGCTATTGCTTTTGGTTTTAATTTTTTGCACTTTTTATTTCAGAGATTTGCCGAATGTTTTTAGAGGCATCAACTTTTTTTCCGGAATGGTGCTTGGGAGATTATTTTTTATTGGCGGCGTTCCTTTGCCAAAGAAAGCCTTGATAAATGATTTGTTTTTGTTGCTCACAATAATTTTGCTATGTGTATGCATAAATATACCCTGCCAACCACTTTTATACCTTGCGTTATTGCTTTTTTTGGCAAACAACAAGGGCATCACGGTTAAAATTCTTTCCATGTCATGGCTTAGGGCTATAGGCAAGGCATCTTTTTACACTTATCTTTTGCACTGCGTTGTAATAGAATGTTTGCATCTGTATTTAGACAAGGTTGCTCATTGGCAATATAATCCTTTTAACAAGCCTATTGCAACTGTGATAATTATGGTTTTGCTCTACGGTTCTTGCACAGTATATAGTCAACTCAAACTCAAGAAAAAAAAGTGAAAACCCGTTTTGCTCCAAGCCCCACCGGATATTTGCACAAAGGCCATATATGGAGCGCACTTTGCGTTGCCGCAGTTGCAAGAGCGAAAAATGCCTCCATTCATTTGCGGATGGAAGACCACGACAAGCTGCGATGCACAGAACATTTTGCGGACATAATAAAAAAAGATTTGGAATGGATTGGCTTTGAATGGCAAAGCGAGAGTGTTCAGAGCAAGCGAAATGAAATTTATGAAAAACATTTTGAGACTTTGCAAAAAAAGAATTTACTCTATGAATTATATAAAACAGATAAACCTAAAATTATGTTCAAAAATCCGGAGGGCAACGATGACTTTGCCATCAAGGATGCACTTGGGCAATGGACTTATCAATTCGCTGTTGTTGTTGATGATTTTGAAGAAGATATGGATTTGATTGTCCGTGGCGAGGATTTAAAGGATTCCGTAGATAGGCAAATTACCCTTGCAAAAATTTTGGGAAGAACACAAATGCCCATATTTATTCACCATTCCCTGATTTACGATTCAAGCGGAAAAAAATTGAGCAAGAGAGATGGTTCGGATGGTGTTATTAAGGAGAGAGAAGGGGGAATTTCGCCAAAAAAGGTTTTAAGCGAAATTTGCCGCCAAATGTTGCCGAACAAAAACATCCCAAGCGAAATTAGTTGGAACGAGGCGGTGAACTTATTATAGTATTCCTGCACGCTTCATCCACTTGCACGGGATGCCTTTTTCCGTAGCGATCTTCTATTTCCAAGCGATGTTTTTTGCAGGGTTGGCCGCAATGCGGATATATTTTGTTATCAGAAAATGCAGCGGCAAAAAAGCAATGTTTTGTATGAAATATCGGTAAAGGAGATTTGCAAAAACAAGTAATTCCTTTTTGCAAAAAATATTCTGCGCTAAGACTGTTTTTCACATTCAAACTATAATCACCTCGCAATTCCAAACCTAAATTCTGCAACTCTTTGAGCACACCCAAATTTCTGATAAGAACAAAATCCGGCTTAAGCGCAATAAGTTTTTCCTTTATAGGTTTATCACCTTCTTGGTGAATTTGCATGGTTGCAATCCCAACTTTTTTATCTGAAGCATAGATAATTTTGTCTTTGAGATTAAAGTTTGCTTTGCATAACCCTGGAAAAATTCTTGTGGTCCTCGCTTCATTTAGTTTTTCTACTGCCTTTTGCCTTAGATTGCGAATCATTTTTGAATTCACAAAAACATTTTTATCAACTTTAATAACGGGATTTTCGCAAATATAAGGAGTATGTGAAAGTCCAAAATCAAAATCTGCAAGATTGCCTTTCTCTAAAACAAAATCGCTTTGAATTTCTATATCTTCAATTTTCAAAACAAGAGCTTTTCCGATTGCTCCGGAAAGTTCAATATTCACAGAAATTTTTCTTTTACTCTTAAACGAACTGCGAATTTCCTTTTCTTTTGAAGGGCTATCATTTATATAAGCCAGGGTTGCACCGCTAAAATTTTTTTCTTTTGAAAATTCCAAACAGAGCAAATCGCCTTCATGCTCAACCTTAAATACTCTGCCGCCTAAAGAATGCTCTCCCCGTGTAAATAAAATTCCATCTCCCGCCTTGCATTCATTTTCTGTTTTGAGCCAGACTTTTGAACCTTTTATTTTTTTTACTTGTCCCAAAAAAGAACCTCTATTTCCAGAGGTTTCACCGTTGACAACGTATTGCTTTTGTCCTTCTTTCAGCCATCCGGTTGTAAACCCACGGCTAAATATGCTTTCCATTGAATTTACTTTTGAGCGATATGCAGCTACAACGCTTGCTACATATTCGGAGCTTTTTAACCTGCCTTCTATTTTCAAGGAATTTATTCCGCAAGCGAGCAACTCGTCTAAAACGGGTAATGCACACAAGTCATTTGTGCTCAGCAAATAAGGTTTTGAGTTAGCTTGAACTTTGCCATCAATAACGAATTTATATGGCAACCTGCATGGCTGTGCGCATTCGCCACGATTTGCAGAGCGCCCGCCAAAATATTCGCTAGCAAAGCATTGCCCGCTATAAGAAATGCACATAGCTCCGTGAATAAAAACTTCCAATTCCATTGAGGGGCATTTTTTTCTTATGGATTTGATTTGTTCTATGGAAAGTTCGCGAGCTAAAACGCATCTGCTAATTCCCATTTCCTCTGCCATTTGAACTGCCTCTGAACTTGCTATGGTCATTTGCGTAGAAGCGTGCACAGGCAACCACGGCGCAACCGTTCTAAACCATTTTACCAGCCCAATATCCTGCACAATAACAGCATCCGGGCAGAGTTCCAAGTAAGGAGTAATTACAGTTTCAAAATTTGCCAGCTCTTCATTAGAAACCAAAATATTGCAGGCAAAATAAACCTTGACTCCATATAAGCGAGAGTAATAAGTTATTTTTTCAATTTCTGCAAAAGGCAAATCAGCTTCTCTGCGGCGGGCGTTGAATCCGGGTATTCCTACGTAAATGGCATCTGCACCGTTCTGAACAGCGGCATGGCACATTTCTTCGCTGCCTACAGGTGCAAGGAGTTCGGGAAGCATTAGTGCTGGTAATATATAAATTTTCTACCTTCCCTCAATATGCGCAGATTCAATGTAACCGGTATTTGTGTGCCGAGTAAACATTATATGGTTGATATTTCCGAGAAAATCCGCCAAATTATAGTTATGGTGGAGCAGGGGGATTATTTTACTATAAATAGAGCAAGACAGTATGGCAAAACAACAACGCTGTGGCTATTGGATGATGAACTTGTGAAGCTGGGTTATGAAGTTGCCCATATAAGTTTTGA
>LIUI01000061.1:0-980 GCA_001462235.1 Fibrobacteria bacterium GUT307 | reverse complement strand
GTATTGGCGATACTCCGTTTGAAAATGAGGAGAAATTTTGCCAAAATATAGTAGATCAAATATCAAGAGCCATAAGCAGAATAAACTCGGAATATGCAAAAGTTTGGATAAATGACAGTATTAAAACGTTCAAAGAATTGGATATGTTTTTGGACGAAGTTTGTAAAGATAAAAAGGTAGTTTTGATAATAGATGAAACCGATAAAACATCCAATAATCTTGTATTTTTGCGTTTTGTAGGAGTGCTCAGAGATAAATATCTGCAAAGAGGAAGAGCCGGAGCCACTTTTCAATCTGTAATTTTATGTGGCGTTTATGACATCAAAAACCTTAAACTGAAAATGGTTCAAGCCGGCACTCATCAATTGCAGGACGGCGAAAAACGCATAAACTCCCCTTGGAACATAGCGGCAGAATTTGAAATAGATATGTCTTTTTCCGCACCGGAAATAGCTACAATGTTAACTGAATACGAAAAAGACCATCAAACAGGAATGGATATAGAGGCGGTATCAAAAGAGATTAGAGTCTACACCAGCGGCTATCCTTTCCTAACCTCTCGACTTTGCAAAACTATAGACGAAAAATTGGAAAAAAATTGGACTGTACAGGGTGTGCAAAAAGCCGTGAGAATAATGCTATACGAAAAAAATCTTTTGTTTGACGATTTAGGCAAAAATTTGGAGGGCGACGAAAATTTCTACAACTTGCTATATGATATTGTAGTAAACGGTGAATCTTACAATTACAATATGACAAACCATGCAATGGATTGGGGCATTATGTTTGGAATTTTAAGAAAACAGAATGAACAAGTTGTTATAGACAATCTAATTTTTGAAACGATAATTTATAACCATTTTATAACCAAAAAAAGAATAGAAAATGTAAAAACAGGAGCAGGTGATATAACCCGAACTTTGCCGGAAGATGTGATAGAGGACGACAAATTGGATATGGCTCTTTGCATAGAGAAATTT
>LIUI01000060.1:3022-5707 GCA_001462235.1 Fibrobacteria bacterium GUT307 | reverse complement strand
CTCCCACTCCCCCTTAAACCCCGGAAACCTCACGCCACTATTCGGATTCAACAAATTTTCCAGCAGCCATTTTTTCAACCTACGTTTTTCCACGAGCAAACATTTCTTTAATTCTATCACCTTGTCACAAACATCAAGAACTTTGGCAATTTTTTGTTGTTCGGAATAAGGTGGATTATGTAATAACAAATCACTAAAATCTTCATAGCTAATCTGTTTACCATCTCGAATACCATAAATGGAGCTGTTTAATCGACTTATGAATTCAGGGGTTTTAAAATACTCTTTATAAAATATTTCAGATAAGGGAATAATACTTTTTAGAACTGTATATGCAGGACTAACAAGACCTTCATATTCAGAATATTCTATTCCTCCTTGAAAGGAACGAAGGCTTATTACATAATCGCCAATATCAACTTTTTTGTAAGAGCCGATATTATCTTCATCATATTTTATATCAATATTAAGTGAATCCCGTGGAATAATCCCCATATTCTGAGTTGAAGATAGAACGGGATAGTTTCCGCCATGTTTTTTATTAGAATAGTTTTTAAAAATTTCGCTTGCCTTTTTCAGTTCCCATTCCTCAGGCACAATACCAATCTTTGTCTTCTTATACCCATCCGGCACTTCACCCCGCTTAATTGCTTCAATCCGCTTTTTTATTTCCGCTTTCACATTTATCCCCTTTTCACGCCCAATACTAAAAATTCGCTACGATTCATTTTTTCTTCCTCAACACTTTTTTGTCTTCACTTTTTATACGTCGCTCAAGTTTTTTTACATCTTCTGCTGAAGGTAATTCTTCAGGCGTTATGCCTCTTTTTAGCAGTACTTGTCTTATAGAACGGTTGTTTTCTATATGTTCTTTTTCTATAGGAATAACACCTTTTAAGTCTTTGGTTTGCACGTTGACAGATGTCATTTCTGCTGCAAGGTCTTTTGCCTTGATACTTACGGTCGGTAAAAAATCTGCAAGAGGTCTATTTTCAGGTACACCCAGTCTGCGTTTCAATGCGGCTGTGTTTAACCTGAAAAGAGCTTGATCTCCTTTGGATCGAATAATAGCAAAATCCTTGTCATTTACTCCCCGTTCATACAAAACGCCGGATAACATTTTTTCAGTTTCAGCTAATTTTGCCCTTGCTTTTATTCGTTCATAATCCAAAATTCTTTGTTCTACAATTTCAGCACGCCGCGTCTGTACTGCAAAATAATTTTGAGCAAAGGCGATTTGATCTTTTTTTGCATCTCCATTTTGCGCAACCAGATAGCAGGCATATCGGGTAAGCAGAATATCGTCAATTTCATGCTGTGCGCCCTTGCCTGCTTCGATCACCTTGCTGACGTCAGCAAAGTGATCCCTGATTTTCTCCCCGGCATTTTTACACGACTCCTTCGCCTTATCAATGATATTGATAAAATTACGCCATTGGGCATAGTCCAATAGTTCTTGCAGGTCACGCGCACTCCAGCACTCCAGACCGTCTTCTTCAAAAGAAACCGCCTCAAATTGTTCAAATAACCTTTTAATTTCATTGGATTTCATCTTTTGTATCCTCCTTTATATATCAGTAAAATTGTTATCTCTGATACGTTCATAACCCCAGCTCCTTCAAACACACGTCCATTTTAGCTTCAGTCTTAATGATTTCCGCTTTAAGGTGCTTGATATTCCTTTGAACTTCCTCAATGTCGATAATTTCTTCCTCCTCGAATGTATCTACATAACGGGGAATGTTGAGGTTGTATTCGTTCTCAATGATTTCCTTAAAAGGCGCGACATGAACAAACCGGGCAATATTTTTTCGTTTTTGATAAGCCTGAACAATATCGTTGATGTGCTTTTCCTCAAGGATGTTCTGGTTCTTTCCTTTTACATAGCGAAGTTTTCCTGCTTTGTCTTTTTTACTGGCATCAATAAAAACCACATCTTTGTTCTTGCGATCTTTTTTGAAAACAAGAATGCAGGCCGGAATGGTGGTTCCAAAAAAAACATTCTCCGGCAGTCCGATTACCGCATCCAAAAGATTCTCGTCAATGACTTTTTTGCGGATGATCCCTTCAGCGCCTCCCCGGAACAAAACGCCATGGGGAGTTACAGCGGCGATTCTTCCCTGATGGGCGCAGCTTGCGATCATGTGAAGGAGAAATGCCCAGTCGCCTTTGCTTGCAGGTGGAACGCACCAGTCAAAACGATGATGTTTATCCAGAGAGGCTTCCATTTTGAATTCTTTCTTGCCCTTGCCGATTGTCTCTCCGCCAGTGTTAAAACCTGCCGACCACTTATCCTTGGAAAATGGCATATTAGCAACAATAACGTCAAAATGCATTAGATTTCCGTCAGCATCAAGAAAAAGAGGATTTGCCAAAGTATCACCCCAGGCGATATGGGCGTCACTAATCTGGTGGATAAACATATTCATCTTTGCCATAGATACCGAAGAACCGTTTACTTCCTGACCGTAAATCGACACCTGTTTTTTGTCCAGTCGTTTTGCTGCTTTAATAAGAAGAGAACCTGAACCGCAGGTGGGATCGTATATTCTTTCGCCGCTCTGAGCATCAACGATACGGGCCATGATCTCCGAGACAGCCGCCGGGGTGTAAAATGAACCGGCCTTCTTTCCAGCCATGCTGGCAAATTCGCCTATCATGTACTCGTATGCATCGCCAATTACA
>LIUI01000060.1:2660-2877 GCA_001462235.1 Fibrobacteria bacterium GUT307 | reverse complement strand
GTATGCATCGCCAATTACATCAGCGGGGATTTGGTTTTCTTTTACCTCAATCCGCGAAGGACGAAGGTCCAGATTTACAAAATCCTCAAGCAGGTCACGGAGTATGGCGTTTCGATGTTCCCTGTTTCCCAAATTTGTTTCGTTGTTGTAGTCCACTGCAGAGAGCACCCCGGCCAATTGATGATGATTATCGTCTTCAATTTTCCGCAGGGTCGTA
>LIUI01000060.1:2310-2521 GCA_001462235.1 Fibrobacteria bacterium GUT307 | reverse complement strand
TTCAATTTTCCGCAGGGTCGTATTAATAAGCTGCCCCAGATTTTTGCTGTTCCGTTGTTCAAATAATTTTTGAAACAAGGCTTCTTCTGCGACAGTAAATGGGAGATATTTTTTTTGGCGTTCAAAACGACGTGCATCGGGATATTGTTTGGCGAGTTTATCTACTTCATCCAGATAAAAATCGCTTAGATACTTAAAAAACATAATGGGC
>LIUI01000060.1:0-2303 GCA_001462235.1 Fibrobacteria bacterium GUT307 | reverse complement strand
GCGCTTTCAATGTCTCTTCTGGTTGTCATAATCATATCTCCTTAAATTCTAGTTATATTACCGCTTTTGATACCATGGCTTTTTCCAATAGTTATAAGGTTCTTCAGCCGGGGGATTATACGTTGACCAAAAATCTACGGCCTTTTCTCTATACTCTTCAACATCATAACGTATCATATCATTAAATTTTGTATTGTATTTTTCCAAATAATTAGCAGCCCAATGAATCCATTTTTCAATATCTTCGTTTTTTTCAGATGATTCTTTATATGCTTTCTTAATCGCTGCCAAAAAAGCCGCCATGTTTTGATATTCTACCCAATATTCTGTGCCTTTTCTGAAATTAGCAATCCGCTGTTTTTCTATTCGGGCAAACCGTTCCTCTTCCCTTCTAATCGCTTCCTTTCGTTCTTGGTTTTCTTTTTCAATTTTTCTCCGTTCCGCATATTCTTTTTTCCATGCTGCAGAAAAAATGAATCCAGCAACAACATCGTTTAATCTTTCTTCCAATGAAATTTTCTTTGTGTCACTCCAGCGGTATTGACAACTCACCTGATAAGGAGTATCCAGATTTTGCAGTGTTAGTTTTCCTGTCGGAACATACTCATAGTCTAACGCATATATATCTTTTTTTTCCGATTTTATTTTTTTTGAATATTCTGTAATTGAAAAAGCGATTTTTTCTTCCATTATCATCATATAAATATGACCATTTCTATTATTTTCATTCCATTCACTTACAAGAGCAAATCCCCGTTTTTCGAACGCGTCACAAAGAGACTGAAGAATATTCAATGCCCGTTGTATCGAATCCGACCAGATACTAACATCAAACGTATCTTTTTCATAATTTTTAATTTGTTTATTACTAAGGCCAACATTGGATTTATCTTTTAATCTTCTTTCCAATTCTAATCGGGTATTCTTTACATAAGGATGCTCATTTTTGACTTTCTCCTGTATGATTATTGCCATTTCAGGAAGTGTTTCCCTTTCTATGAGTTGGATTGCATCCTCAAACACATGAGGCAGCAATATTCCTTCTTTGGGAATAAGATCGCGCCAATTGAAAATTTTCCTTGCTGTATCTGGTGCAGAATCTTGCAAGGACTTAGATTCGCTTTCTGAGTCAGGTATAGGTTCGCATTCTAAGTCTTGTGTTGAAACTACCTGATTGACTTCGGTTTTTTCATCCAGTTTAGGTTCTTCTTTGAATAATTGGGATTTGACTTTCTTGACAGGTATTGATTTTGTTTCTTTCTTCACCTCTGGAGGATGAATTAACAAACTTGGAGGATTGTCAAAAGACAGCAATGGTGACGGCTCCGGTGCTTTTCCCAAATCTTTTTGTGTCCAATAACCGACAAGAGGTCGGGGAACATTCAATATCTCACAAGCTTTTACCAACGCAGAATGAGAAACATTGTATTTCTTGCAGAGATTTTTCATTGTATACTCCCAAACCTCTGAATACAATGTTTCACGGTTATAAAATAGTTCATTATTGTCTTTAGTCATAGCAGCTTCTTATCCCTACTCAGTACTGAAAAAATATACTTCATCATGGTTTGTTCTTCCTTAACCAGTTCCTTTCTAAGGCTGCATAATTGATGATAATTTTGATTGTAATCGCAAATTAAATGTTGATTTTTAAGGGAAGGAAGCCTTACTTCCAAATTTAACAGAGAATCGACAGTTACAGCTCTTTGGGCTATTAAAAAATAGTTTGTCAGCAAACGTTCAGCTACAAAATCCTGGGTTAAATACAAACAAAGGTATTCAGACAAGATATGTTTGTTTGGCCTGATGCTGACCATTTGGGAGGGGAATAGGTAACCTTCTGTTTTTTTTGTAATAACGATAGGATTAAAAGGCGAGAAAAGTTTCATCACAATGTTTCCGGCCTTGGTCAAATATTCATCTTGAAGGGCTTCGGCTGAATAAAAAGGCTCCGTTGCTTCAAGGTTTATATTACCGTTTTCCATTGCTCGCAGAGTAAGCCGTTTATAGATATACGATGAATCGCCAGATGCCTTCTTCCGCGACATGATAAGCCCTAGTTGGACTGTTGCAATGTCTCTCAAGTAAAAAAGTGCCATATACAAAATATGGCATAATAAATAAAATTTGTCAAGATATTTTGCAATATTTTAAATATTTCTGAATATAAAATATTCACTAAATGCGAGCGTTACAAAGGGATAATTGATACTTATCCACCCTGCTTCTTCTTAAAAACAATCCCGTCCTTGTTAACATCCGCAGTAACAGTGTCTCCCTCGCGAATAGCGCCCGCAATCACC
>LIUI01000059.1:6872-7517 GCA_001462235.1 Fibrobacteria bacterium GUT307 | reverse complement strand
GGTGATTTGGACGGTATTGCTAAAGCTTTCATCAAAGGTAAATGCCGTTGTGCTGTGAAATTTAGGATCTATATTACCGTAAAAAGCGACAAATGCACAAATATCGGCAAAAATTTTTCCATTCCCCACCGCAAAATTAGTACCCTCCTTGTTTTCCATGTTTAGCGCAATAGTCCCAAACATGGGAAGCGGCTGCGGCAGGGAGTTTACGGCAGCAATCAGTTCATCGCCGCTGAATTGGTGTAATAGCGGCAAAAACGGCATAATCATTTTCGGCTTTTCATGTGCACATAATTCGCCGCATAACTGCTTTATCTCGTCGGAAATCTGTTCCCGTGATTTATCTTTCAGCCCTTCAATAGTGTGAACCGCAAAATGAGCGTCGTCACATGTAATCATGGTTACGGAAAGGGCAACATCCCCGTATTCCCCGCCTATAGCTGTATAAGAAGACGTACATCCGGCTAACGGGAACGGCAAGGCGTCAATAATAGCCTTGACTACGCCCGTTTCCACAAACTCATAGTAAAAATGAACTATGCCTATAGTATTTTTAAGCATGTTCGCCCCGGGGTTAAGCTGTTCGCTTATTTCACGTACAGCCGCATCTACATCGTCAATCTCTCTGGTAAATGCCGTAAAGAA
>LIUI01000059.1:0-6719 GCA_001462235.1 Fibrobacteria bacterium GUT307 | reverse complement strand
GTAAAGAACTTTGTCATTTCTTTTCCTCCTTTTAAACCTGTTTATTATAAACTAAAGGTGTATGCCGTTCATCTGCAACTGTTACATAAACAAGAGTTTGGCTCAACAGTTGGTACGCAATTTCTCCAAAGGTAATTGGGCCAATAAAGCTTTCTGTTTTTTTTCCTTCAAGCTCGCCGTACAAGAAGTTCAATATACAGTTGCAAGAAAACACAACGTCTGCACCGCTTATTTTGGCTATATGGCTTTGGAACGCAGCGGCGTAATCCTTGACTTCTTTAGCAATCCTATATTTGATGCCGCTGAACACCGGTGCGTATAAATTGACTACATCGTTCTCTATGGTCTTGAACGCTACGTTGGCTCCATTGCCCGAATAATTTCCAATGAGCGGGAGTCTGGTGTCTATACCGCTCCGCGTTATGTAGTCGGCAAATTCCGTTTCTTTGCCGTCCACATAACATTTTTTAACCGAAAAACCTTCCTCGGTGAATTCTATAACCGGAGATTTTTCGTCTGGAGTGAATATATTGATAATGTTGATTCTGGCGGTTTTAGCATCAGGCGTTTTAAGGTGCAGCGCAACCGCCTTGTTCGCATGGGCCTGTGCCGCCATACCGTTGACCGCAACCGGCGTTTGTCCGGGAATATTGAGATTCACACCAGCGGCCCATCCGGTGATATTCCGCATAAAGATATTTTCATAAGATGTAGCGTTTTTGGCATACACGGTATGCACTTCGCTGTCAAAGGGAAAAATCACAATTGAAAAGCCGTTGTCAAAAGCATCGTTGGCAACATTTGCAACTTCTGCAGAATCGTAGGCACGGATAAAAAAGTCTTTGTATGGGAATTCAGTAACTAACAATAATTCTCCAGAAACCTTGCCGCCGTCTTTGGTCATGAAATATTCGGTAGAACCGCCAATCCAATTCCCCTTGGGCAATTTCCTAAGAAGATTTTCTGTTCCGGCTATATGGAGCAGTTTTCCATCGTTGATCAGGCGGGTTGTCTCGTCAAAAGTCATAATATGGCCGTTTATCTGCGACTTCAATGATTTTGTGATGTTTTCGTAGTCAGCTGCCATAATCATCTTAAACTTGTCAATAAACGCGTTGATTTCGTCAGTACATTTTTGCAGTGCTAATTGCGAAGAATCTTGAGCGTAAAACCTCTTAAGCCGTTCAAGTAGCATGGAAAAACCCACCTGCGTAAACACACGGTCTTCCTTTAAAAGTTTTTCTGTTTCTTCAAGTGTAATGTGCATGGCATTTCTCCTTAAAAAAAATATAGAAAACTCCAGAGCCTCCTATCAAGGGTATTTCTCTAAATATCCTAGTAAAATATCAATATAAGCACCTGCACCAAGATTATCCGCAAAAACATTGTGAGCGGGTACACGGTAGAATAGCCAACAGCCGGGCTATCGTCTGCAGAAAGCGTGTTGCAGTAAGTGAGCACGGGCATACTTGTTCTGCTGCCGGCCAATACGCCCATCAAAGTGAGAAAATTGAGTTTTGCAAATTTCCTGGCAAAAAAACCAACTATCACCAAAGGAAGGAAGGTTATCAAAAAACCGCAAATAAGCCACAGCAAACCATTCCCGGAAATAACAGTCTCAACAAATTTATCGCCGGCAGCAAGGCCAACGCTCGCTAAAAATAAACAAATCCCAATTTCTCTGAGCATTAAGTTTGCACTCTGCGTAATATAAGTGATGAGCTTTAATTTGTAGCCAAAACGTCCTATCAATATAGCTACAATCAAAGGACCGCCGGCAAGGCCTAGTTTAACCGGCATTGGCATATCCGGGATAGGAATTGGTATGCTGCCGATTATAACTCCAAACATAATTCCCAAGAATATGGTGAATGTATGCGGGTTGTTCAATTTTTTGAGTGTGTTGCCAAGTAAATTTTCCACCTTTTGAATAGCAGAAATTTCACCTACTGCAGCCACGCTATCGCCAATTTGCAAAACCAAATTCGGGGTGGCTAACAAATCTATTCCGGAGCGATTAACACGAGTTACGTTTACGCCAAAAGCAGAGCGCAAGCCCAATGAATTCAAGGTTTTTCCATTTATTCTATTTTGCGTAACTGCTATGCTGCGAGACACAAATTTGCTATCCGAGGCACCCCAGTCTTCTTCTACTTCCTTTCCCATAAATACCGTAACCGCTTCTTTTTCTGCGGGGGTAGAAAATACTCTGAGAATATCATTTGAAAGTAAAATTGTATCGTGCAAAGGGACAAAATATTCTTCGCCTCTTTTTATTCTGGATATTATGAAATTACGCCCAACTAATTTTTTCACATCTTTTAAATTTTTATTTGCAATGGCAGGGTTGCTAAGTAAAACGGAATAGAGTTCGTGTTGTTCTTTTGAGTTGTTGGCTCTTTCTATTTCTTTATTTTCGCTTTCAATATTTATTCTTAAGATAATTCTCAGAAAAATTAGGGCCATTATGGCACCTCCAACCCCAAAAGGATATGCTACCGCATAACCCAAAGCTATAGGCTCTTGGACTGAAATATGCCGCAATGCCTCTTGTGCCGCGCCAAGCGAAGGCGTATTTGTAGCTGCCCCTGCTAAAATGCCTACCATCATTGCAATAGAAATTTTATCTGAAAGAATCAAGTATAGAATTACCACAACAGCTACATCCATAAGCACAACGGAAATAGCCGTAATGTTCATTTTCATGCCGTCTTTTTTAAAAGAAGAGAAAAACGAGGGGCCAACTTGCAAGCCAATGGCAAACACAAATAGTATAAGCCCAAAATCCCTTAAAAAATACAGCAAAGTCTCATTTACAGACAATCCAAAATGCCCGCAAATAATGCCGGAAAACAGCACAAAAGCAATACCCAGCGAAATTCCGCAAATCCTAATTTTGCCAAGGCTCACGCCCAGCGAAATTACAAAAGCATATATCAAAACGGTATGCGCAACACCATCTGATTGTATAAGTGAATATAGCCAGTTCATATTTTATTTATGCAGCACTTTTCTTTTCTAAAATGCCCAAATTCTCCATTAATCTTTTTCTTTCTATTTCTACCCTTGTAGGAATACTCGCTAAGTTTTCTCCCGGGAAGGGCGTTGTTTTTGCCACTTCAAGGCAATAATCCATGCCTTCGTTAAAATTCTTGGCGGCAACTTTGAGCCATGCTGCGTAATCCTTGTCTCCGGCCCATCTCTCTACCTGCTGGGCAAACCAGTCCCCGTACATTTCTACCTCTTTTGCAAACATGTGGGGGCGTTCTGGCGGAGTTATGTCTGCTGTGCGTCCGTAAATATGGTCAACCATTTCTTGCAGGGAAAAACTGCGGTTAAACCATGCTATGTTAGGCCCCGGGCAAATAGCCTGCGGTGCGTTTTCTGCTTTTTCTCTGCCAAAGAAAATCAACCCGCTATTCCCAAGATGGTCGCAAATGCATTGTTTTACATAAACGCTTTTTCGCATAGCTTGTTTTTGCTCTTCGCTTGCATCGCTTTCTTCTATCTGCTTTAATTTGCGTTCTTGATAAAAGCGGCTCGCTTTGCAAACCGGAGTTTCTGAAAATTCCTTATTGTTTTGCAAAAATCCCTTTACGCAAGGGCTGCCGGGCTTGCCTTTTTCAATTTGTTTTTGATGCCATATTTCCGAGCCGGAACCTCGCACATTGTTGAAATATATATCCAGCGGAGAGGCATCGCTCAAGTACAAATCTTTTAGCGTTGCTTTAGCAAGGAGTTCCCTTGTTTCTGCGTCAACAGGAGATACCTCCGGCACCAGCAAGAATGGAGTTCCCCAACCTGTGCCGTCTATACCGTAGTATTCTCGTAGTCTTAAATCTTCTGCATAGTTGCCAATGCCGCCCTGCACGGTTATTTTTGAGGGCGGTGCTTCTTTTGCAGCATCTGTATTCCAGCCTTTGGATTTGTAAAAGTTCACAATCGTTTCTCTAAACTGATGCAAAAGCCCGCGCTGCGAATGAATTTCTTTTAGTATGGTGGGGAGCAACGTCCCCTGGCTTGGGAAAGCGTGGCCACCGCAGTTAAGCCCGGATTCAATTCTGTATTCGCTAACCTCCAGACCCTTGCGTGCTAGGAATTTTCCCTGAATCAATGCAGAGCGAAAATCCGAGGCCTTTACTATTATTCTTTTGCCTATTTCTCCAGCGGCATTTCTGTAAAATTCCTTGAACTGTGCCATGTAATTGTAAAGGCTTTGGTTTATGCCTGCGCTAAAAACTATGGCAGAATTTTTTAGGGAAGATTTTGCATAGCCCTTTAAGGCGGTTTTTGCATCCGTCCATTCTTCGCCTAGTGGCTCTTTGCCGTTTGGGTTTGGAGGCAGGCGGTCTAGCTTTACCATTATGTTTACATCTATGGAGCCTTCAATCATGCTGTGATTTAAGGTTGCCTCAATTTCTTTCCTTTCTTCTTCCGGGGAGTTTTTCATGCCCATAAGTTTAAGATAAAGAACCCTTAAAGGGTGCCCGGTGGGGAGCATTTCAAAATATCTTGCCTTATCGTTTTTCAAAAAGAAAGGCTGCTTTTTTATGGCTTCAAAGCGAATTTTTACAACTTCTGCCAAAGTATTCAAGTATGCCGTGATTCTCTTTGCCCTGCCATCCGGCTCCCGTTGCGGAATAGGCTCGTATTGCAGCTTGTATTCTTCTGCATAAATTTGACGGAACCTTTCCAAGAGCAAATCATCTACTAGAGACACAACAGATGATATTCCAAACGGAGCAACCCTAGCAGGGGTATCTGCCGTATAGGAAGTTCCCATTACAGGGATATGAAATGTGTGAAGAGCTGTGAACATATAAGGAAAATAGAAAGAGTGAACGGCAATATTTTCTAATTTCCATCGCATGGCTAAAAAAGTTCAAGACGCGCTAAAAGATTTGGTTTCGCTTTGCAAAAGGCGGGGTATAATTTTCCCCGGTTCAGAAATATACGATGGTTTAGCCAATACATGGGACTACGGCCCTTATGGCGTTGAGTTAAAGAAAAATATCAAAGACCTTTGGTGGAAAAAATTCGTCACAAGCCGTGCAGATATTGTAGGGCTGGATTCTTCTATTCTGCTGAACCCAAAGGTTTGGGAAGCAAGCGGCCACGTAGGCAGTTTTAGCGACCCGCTGGTGGATTGCAAGGTGTGCCGTGAACGCTCAAGAGCAGACCATTTGCTGGAAGATAAACTAGGCCCAAGCGCAGCCGCAGGCAAAAACTTCACAGAAATTGCAGAGATGATGAAGGCAAATGCCATCCAGTGCCCCCGCTGCGGCAGCAAGGACTGGACAGAGCCGCGCTCTTTTAATCTTATGTTCAAAACGGAAATAGGCGTTGTGGAAGGAACGGGAAACCAAGTATATCTGCGCCCGGAAACCGCCCAAGGAATATTCATAAACTTCAAAAACGTAGCCGATAACTGCCGCCAAAAAATCCCCTTTGGAGTAGGGCAAATAGGAAAGAGTTTTAGGAACGAAATTACCCCCGGCAACTTTATTTTCCGCACCCGCGAGTTTGAGCAAATGGAAATGGAATTCTTTTGCAAGCCCGGCAGCGAGCAAGAGTGGTATGAATACTGGAAGGAATTCTGCATGCAGTGGCTAGGGGAAATTGGGTTGCGTAAGGAAAAATTGAGAATAAGGGAACATTCAAAAGAAGAACTTTCGCATTATTCAAACGGCACAAGCGATATTGAATATGAATTCCCATTTGGCTGGGGCGAGCTGTGGGGAATTGCCAGCAGAACCAATTATGACCTAACCCAGCACATTGAACACTCAAAAGCAGACCTACGTTATCATGACAAAATTGCAAACGAAAAATACATCCCATACGTAATTGAACCCGCCCTAGGCGTAGACAGATTGCTCCTTGCCCTGCTTTGCGATGCTTACGATATTGAAAAAACAGACACAGGCGAAGACCGCACCGTGTTCCATTTTCACCCAAGCGTTGCCCCCGTTAAAGCCGCAATTTTACCGCTCTCAAAAGACGACGAACTCATGGCAGTTGCAGAAGATCTTTACAAAAAACTGCTCAAAAAATTCCCGGTAGAATACGATGAAACCCAAAGCATAGGCAAACGCTACCGCCGCCAAGACGAAATTGGAACTCCTTACTGCATCACCATAGATTTTGGCACCATTGGGCGAGACGGCGAAGATAAAAAAGGCCTGGTCACAATCCGAGAAAGAGATTCCATGAAGCAAGATATTGTGAAACTGGAAGATGTAGAAGGATGGCTGCAAAGCCACCTTGCACCCATGACCTTTGTCAAAAAAACTAGGCAATGAAATTTTCTATGGTTCTTTTGGAAATAAATCTTCAGCGAGTTCATCGCAAGGTAACGAGCAAATTTATCTTGAAAAATTATATGAAATGGACGAAAATTTTATTCCTAAAGAAATTCCGGGTACTAAAGGAGGAATTTTCAGTAAAGATTGTTGGGAATATATAGAATTTTTAGAAGATATGCCAAATCCAGGAGGTTAAGATGAGCATTTTTCAAAAAAAGAAAGAAAATAATTCAAGCATTCTGCTGGAATCTTTCTCTGCATACAGACCCATGAATGATAAAAACCCTCCAAATATGAAGAGGCTAAGCAATTCATATTTGAAAAAAAAAATTAGCCGAGTTTGAAAAAAAATGTATATTTACATATGATGTTGTATAACGCCCAAAACAAAGCAAAAGGAGCTTGCAGTGCAGG
>LIUI01000058.1:9793-13396 GCA_001462235.1 Fibrobacteria bacterium GUT307 | reverse complement strand
TTATTGGTATACGAATATAAAAATAAAGAATAGACCAAGATATAAACAATTAAAAATTGTATCTTTGAAAGAAATACCAGATAAGTATAAAGTATATGATGATAATAAAATGTTATTAGTTGATAATGGATATATACCTAGCGATTATAAAAAGGGGTTTGCTGTTTCAGCAAGGACTATATTAAATGGTATATTGGAAAAAGGTTATGAAATTATTGAAAAAAATTATGCTTATGTACCACAGTTGAATGGGAAAGAAAAATTTAGAAGAGTAATAATTAAGAAAAAAGGATAAAAAGGAGGAAAAAATGAGTGTAAGAGCGACAGGAAGGTTAATTGGTGATTTAGTAAAAGTAACCGCTTTACCGAATAGTCCCAAAATGGTTGTAAAGGCAGTTGATGAAGAAACCAAAATTATTTCTACTGTGTGGTTTTCGGATTGTAATTCTTATCAAGAAGGCACATTCCCTGCCAACGCGCTTGACCGTGCCGAGGCGAAAGAAAGCAAAAAGGCAAGTGTACCAAAAAAAGCCAAAAAAGCAGTTTCTAAGCGTTAAAATAATTTAAAAAATAACACCCGACACCCTAATTTTCTCAAAAATTGTGCAATAGTCCTATATAATCCTATCTCTGATTAGCCATATTTTGGATATATGGCAATGGAAAGAAATTCATTATATTCACTCATTTCTCTTGAGGATTTTAAGTCTCTTGTGGGCGTTGACGACCGAGAAGATAAATTAGCGCGGTTTTGCCTTGTAACAGGGTCTTTGAGTATTGAGCAATACTGCATGAGGAAATTTTTACGAAAAAAGTTTTTTGAGCGAATTGATTTTAATGGCGATTTGCTTTTACCGTTACGCGAATATCCTGTCAGCAAGGTGTTGGCGGTGTATTTATTACCGTCAGGGGAAATAATAGAACCAGAACTATACAATGTTGTTCCCGATTGTAGTACCGATATAGATATTCCTTATTCAATATCACTTTCACCTGCATATAAATATTATAAAGGGTTTAATGCAATTAAGGCGGCTTATTATGCCGGATATGCACATAACAAAATACCTGCCGATCTTTCTTCGGCTTGTCTTGAATTGGCGGCGTGGAATATGAACCGTTATCGAGGGCGGCGAATTGGCATGACAGGTAACATTCGCGGAGTTGGCAGAGAAGGCGAACATTTTGAAATGAGTATGCCGGAAAATGTTAAGGCTTTGCTTGAGCCGTATAAGAGGAAAGTTATATGACAATTAACAATGAGCAATTATCAATGAACAATGGGAAGATTTAATTATGAAAGAATTTATTGAACAGAGAATTATTAAGGCGGTTAGGGGGCTTTTAACAGGACGCGTGAATGAGATTTTACATGATGATGAATTGGACGTGCCTATTATCGAGTTTGGCTACGGGGTGTCTCCCGTGGTTGCGCTTGGTTTATGTGAACAGACTGAGAAAGAGCGGATTATCAGATTGGACGCTTATTCGCTTACTATTACTTTTGAACTGCCTGAAAAGATTGATAGCGAAATACAGTGTTACGCCTATTGCGGTGCGATTTGCAGGGCGTTAAAAGAAAATCATACTTTGGGGGGTGTTGCTGACAGGGCGGTTGTTGTTGGGGAGAAGTATGTGCCGCCGAAAAAAGCTAATTGCGGAAATAATTGGGAAGTGGTTATTTTATTGCGCGTAACAGTAGAGGAAATGAAGATATGACGGTTATTCAATATCCTGGTAAAAAAAACTCAATCGCAAATGGGATAATAAATCGATTTCCTTATAATTACCCTTCAATGACTTATCTTGAGCCTTTTTTCGGTTCGGGCAGTATATTTTTCCGTAAGGAACGATCAGAAGTGGAAACTATAAATGATCTTGATAGCGAAATATTCAATCTTTTTTTGCAAATTAGAGAACACCCTGACGAATTAATTTTTCTGTTGAAGAACACACCGTGGAGTCGTGATGAATACGATTTGTCTTTTGAGATAAGCGATAATCCAATTGAACAGGCAAGGCGTTGTATTGTTCGGTTCTGGTTTACAGTAGGCGCGAATGTAAGGGCAAAAAACGGTATGCGTTTTGAGGTAAAGAGAAATACAGGGGGGCTTAATTATTTTCATTTGAAATTGCCTGAAATGATAACACTTGTTTCAAAACGCTTAAAACACAGCAAAACAAATATTGTTCAAATTGAAAACCGAAATGTGTTTGAGTTAATACCTGTATACAACCGTGAAAATGTTTTGATGTATCTTGACCCGCCTTATTTATTAAGTACAAGAAAAAACAAAAAAGTTTATAGGCATGAATTTTCTGATGAAGAACATGAAGAACTTTTGAAACTTATTACTTGTTCAAAAGCGAAAATAATAATTTCAGGTTATGAGAGCGAATTGTACAAAAAGTTTTTAAGCGATTGGAAAATGGAGAAAACAATTT
Organism: Fibrobacteria bacterium GUT307; assembly: GCA_001462235.1. Lineage (GTDB taxonomy): Bacteria > Fibrobacterota > Fibrobacteria > Fibrobacterales > Fibrobacteraceae > Fibrimonas. The sequence goes on along the minus strand of LIUI01000058.1, from coordinate 10,951 downwards.
CAATAGACCAAGCCGGAAATATGAAAACTGAATGTATTTGGATGAATTATTCAGATAGTCAAATTGCGTTATTTGCATCGGGGCAGATATGAAAGTAAACGGCTGTGATTGTTTAATTATGATTAAGACTACTCATTGTGAAATGGATATACCGTATTCAGAAGAGACGATTAGGGAGGCGGTTTCTATTTTGCATGAGGAAGCGGCGATTGAAGGGGACGGGGTATGTCGCGGTATTAGAAAAGTTAACGGTGTTACCGGCTGTGTAGTTACGCCTTTAACATTGAAGACTGTTCATCTGCTGCTATACCTTGCTTTCGGAACGGCGGGGCTGCCTGTATTTGTTACGGAAACACGGAGTTTATTTCAATACAGTTTAAACCTTATTCCTTTAGAAGATACAGACAGGTTTGATCTTATCCAGGACAGGAGAAATAAGAATGAGGAATTAGGAATTAGGAATGAAAGATTGTTGTATGAGGACTGTGCGGTAAAAGGTTTTGAATTGCGGATTATGCGAGGAGATGTAATAAAACTTAAATTAGACATTTGCGGAGAACGTAGTCCGAGAGTTTACCCTTATGAAGAAATTTGTGAAAGAGAGAGCGGAGAGAGATTTAGTAGTGATTATGTTACTTATAAAATAAACGGAAATGAATACGGAAATATTTACGGTCTTACTTTTTCATGTAAAAAAGAGGGCGGTACTAAAACAGAGATTTGGATAAAAAGGGTTTTAGATAATGGAAAGGATCTTCCAAGCAGTATAGACGAATTAGTTATTACAGCGAAATTGTTACGCGATAAATACGAATACAGGCATTTTGGTCTATTTCGCATAACTATTAAAAAGTTAGTTCTTGTTTCTGATGAAACGAATATTAACAGTACAGACGCGGTTATCGGTCCAATGCGTTTTTATGTTTCGGGCGGTGTTAACGCTGAGGTGTTTTCCTCTGATGAGGTCTTGCTATGAGATTTTATGAAATAGACGGCGCGTTGCAGGAAGCGATTATTGCCGCTGAAAAGCAAATAAAGCTAAAAATTGATATCGATTTTGGGGGGCATTTTGAAAGTGTTTTTGAACAGGATATTTCAGAAGCTAATTTCTTCTCACTTAGAGAGACAGCCGGAGGCGTTTCATCGAGAGGGGAGATA
>LIUI01000058.1:0-9649 GCA_001462235.1 Fibrobacteria bacterium GUT307 | reverse complement strand
GATAACAATTAACAATGAACAGGGGGCGATTAGCAATGAGGGGATTAAGCCGGGGGCTGAAGTTCGGGTGTCATTCTCTATTGGCGAAGGGCTGACTTACTTTCAACGGTTTCGATTTTATGTTGACGACAAGGGTGTTCAGGAAATTAGGGGTTCTGGAAGAAAACGGTATGTGTATATTGCTTTGCGTGATCTGTCGGCGAAGTTGAAAAAAACTGACGAGGCAAGGGATTGGACTGCACCTGCGGTGTTTACTTATTCGGTGGTTTGCGATAAATCGCAAGCGAATAAATCGTTGGTGCATGGAATAGCGCAAAGAGCGGATTTGGGTGTTAATGATATTGATTGTTCTACCATACCTGTAACTTTGCCTTATGTGCAATTAAGACGTAATATCTGGGCGGAATTATCGAGCCTTGCTACTGCGTATCGCTGTCATTTGGAATGCCCTGTTGAAAAGCCGCTTGTCTTTGCTCACTCTCCGTATCAAGCCGAGCCGTTAGATGAAAATGAATACTCATACACTTTTACTGGTAACGATATTTTTTATTTGCGAAAAATTTCAAGAGCGGATTATTACCGTAATACGGTGCGTCTTAAAGTTAATATGCCTATTTCTCTTGAGAGGCGTGAAATTTGGCGTTATGAAGATCCGCCTGTGTTCTACGATGATTTTTTACAGACGCATTATCCTTTTCGTTATCCGCTTGTTCGTGAAATTGAAAACGGTAATTATGAAGCGAAGTACAGGATTATTGATGAAAATGGAAAAGAGCGCAATGTAGTTTACGCTGATCAAGTTGACACAAAAGAAGAAGCGGAAGATAGGCTTGATTATGACGGCGGCGGTTTTGAATACTCGCTTTATGATGTTACTACACACCATGACAGGGCTTTATTAACTCTACAAAAAGAAAATGACGGTGATTTGTATAATGCGGCTATTTATGGACGACCTATAATTCTTGACATTAATCGCTCTTGTTTTTTGAGAGATAACGAGCAAGTAAATACATTTGGAACTGCGGCTTCAAATGTTACAGGTAGTTATTTTTCTGAATTTGAAATAAACGATAAGCCGCATTATGAAGATTGGGTTGTTCGTGAATTAGCGGAGCGGTTAGCAAATAAGCGTGAAATTACTGTAAAAACTCATCGGGCGTTATTCAATGCGAGAGTTGGAGCGAAAGTTAAATTAGAAATTAGGAATGAGGAATTAGAGGGGATTATTTCTGCTCTATCTTTGCGGTATAGGAAGGATAGAGCCTTTGTCGCGGCGTTTAAGATAAATGAGGAATGAGGAGTTGGGAATGAAAAGAGAGAAAAGATTTATTAACAGGGAGCAGAGAGGAGGGAGTATGAACAGTGAGGATAGAAGGCTGATTGTGGAAACCTTAGCTGAAATGAAAGAGCTTAAAGGGGAAATGAAGGAATTTAAAATGCACGTTATCCAGCGTGTAGAAAAACTGGAAAAAAAGGAAAGTGAAAGGAGGAAGGAAAGAATTTCGGTTATCAGTATTTTGATTTCTAGCGCGGCGTTGGCTGTGAGCATTATCATTAATTTTTTCAGGGGGAAATGATGAAAATTAAATGGGAAAATTTGATGTCAAATGAGAGGCAACAGTTTGAAAAATTGAGTGAGGCTGACAAGTTTATTTATTTTCTTTTGTTGCAATTTGGTTCTCCTTACGGGTGGGGAAAGGAAAATCCTGTGTCTAGCGATTGTTCGGGGGCGGTGTGCCTGGCTCTGTATGCGGCTACAGGATTATTGATTAGGACTACTGCGGACGATTTACTAAAGCGTGTGTTCACTAAAGTAAATCCGCGAAACGGCGATATTAGAGCGGTATTTTTTATTACGCGCAAAAACAAAAAGCACGTTGACAGGTATGTTTCCGCCGGTACGGCAACCCATGTTGCAGGAATTCTTGAGGACGGTGTGATTTTGAATTCGCAAGAGCCTTTTGCCAAAGTACGCCGGATTGAGGAAGTATCAAGCGGTTTTCAGAGGGAAGGTCATGATGTGCTTGTTAGGGGATTAGACCGTGAAGCGTTGGCAAGATTGGCGGCTGATAGGAAAAATGTTTATGACTTGGACGCTGAATTCAAACAGTTTTTTGAGGTGGGAGAATAGCAAATGAGGAATGAGGAATTNNNAATGAGGAATGAGAAGAGGGATAAGGGCAAGGTCGAAAGCTGTGAAAGACAACAGAGAGAAAAGAAAAACTGTGGGGATTGCCTTCATTGCAAGGTGTGTGCGAATTCGATTAGGGGGTGCAGGTTGTGCTTTTGCGCTAAGACGAGAAAGAAGGAAAGGCACGTAGAAAATTATTGGTTGGCAAAATTGCCTTGTAGAAAATTTGAGGATATGACGGCATGAGGAATTAGGAATGAGGAATGAGGAATTATGAATGAGCAAGTAACAGAGAACAGAGAAGAAAAAAAAAGGGAAGATTTGAGCAAGAGCGACGGTATTCAGATTTCGGATAAACCTACTTGGGAACATACGGCAAAAGAATTGTGGGTAATTTTGGGAAAGCGCATTATTTCTCTGCCTTCAAAATTGCTTGGATTTAAGCCTTTTGTTCTTTACATTGCAACATGGCTTTTGAATAAGGGATTAATCAGGGATTGGATTTGGTTTTGTGTTTTGGTGATTGTTATGTTCGGCGTTATAGGATTAAAAGTTTTGGGGAAATGGAGGTTTGGCGATGAATAATTTAACTGATTTTGCTAAGGGTTTAATTGTCGGGGTGTTAGTTGCAATAGTTATTTTTTTGGTTATTGCGTTACTAATTTATTCTAATAAGCGTGATAAGGAGTTAATCGAGTATGCGGAAAGACAAATGGAAATTCAGGAGCTGCGCGAAGATATTATCAATAGTGATCCTGTTGAGTTTTTGGAAGATCCCGGTGTTCGGAGAGCCGCTGACGGAGCTGCCGACGAATTTATCAGAAAACGAGATGAGGCAATACAGCGATTACGAAATAGACATTCTGATTGACGATTTGACGGAAGCGGCTTTGGAGGCGATTGATAAGGCGGCGGCTGAGGGGGCAAGGGCGGCGGTTTTAGCTTCTATTGAACGGGAAGCATCGCTTTTGCAAGCAAAAGCGGAAGCATTGCGTGAGGCTCAACGTTGGCGATTGGAAGCGGAGCAAAGAAGGAAAAAAGGAATTTGGGGTGCGGTAATCACAGGGCTTGTCTGTTTGGCAGGCGGTTTTGTAGTTGGATTTATTGCAAATGAGGAGTGAGGAATTAGGAATGAGGAATGAGAAGAGAAAAATTTTTATTGGAGGGAAATTATGAAAGACAGGATCAAGATCAAGGGGAAAGTTACGGTTCAGGTGTTTGATCGTAATGGAAAACTTAAACGGAAAAATCCGGGATTACTCCGGCGGCTTTTGGGCTTGCAAGGACAGCTTATGATTTATGAGTTTCATAATATTGTTACCCGTGAAGGGGACGCATTGATCGCGGACGCGCTTTTGGCATCGCCGACAAAAGCGAAAGTTACTACTTCTACGGGGTACATTCAAGTCGGAACAGGTTGGACCGGCAATTCAACAAAGACAAATACCCGGTGCAATACGGCAACGGGGTCAATGAAAGCACTTGACAGCAGTTATCCGGCGTTAACGGCGGCATGGGGCAATACAGGGGATACTACTGTAACTTATCGGGCTACTTTCGCGGCAGGGTTGTTAAACGTAAATGGGATTAATGAAGCCTGTTTGCTTAATGGGAATGATGTGTCTGCTAACTGTCTTGCTTACGCGCAGATCAATCCTAGCGTGAATGTTACTACAAGCGATACTCTACAAATTTTGTGGGAAATAACGATACTCGGACAATGAGGAGAGAAAAATTAGGAATGAGGAGTTAGGAATGAGGAATGAAAAGAGAGGGGCGGTGTTTCGTCAATCTTTGCGCGATTTTCCTTGTTCGGTAGAGTTGGGAAAAAATTCGCCTTCATGGGGTTTGTCGCGTTGGAAAGGTAATAGCGGTTTAAAGTTTGTTCCCCGTGATGATGAAGGATTTTCATTGCAGGGCGATAAAAGGCGGCTTGTTTATAAGGGGCGAAAGAGGTCTCACAGATTTACTATTCTCGGCGATAACTCTTTTGAATATGACTGTATTCTTTTAAGAGAGCCGGAAAGTAATGTTATTACTCTGCGAATGGAAGGCGCGGAAAACTTTGATTTTTTTAGACAGCCGGATTTTGTGCCTGATGAAATTTTTAAGGGGTCGTACGCGGTTTATAAAAAGGAAACTTTGGTTGGCGAAGGGACGGGAAAGCTCTGTCATATTCATCGTCCGGAAATTATTGACGCAAGGGGGCGGCGGTGTTGGGGCGAATTGGCGGTCGTCGGGAGTGAGTTGCGCATAACGATACCTGAATGGTGGTTGAGTGAAGCGAAATATCCTGTTGTTGTTGATCCGACTATCGGGACTACTACGGTGGGGAGTCAGTATAGGGCGTCTTTTATTAATCAGAGAGGAACAACAGATTCTTGCTTAATTGGCGCGTTGGCTGTAAATAGATATTTACTGCCTGAAGTGTTTAATGGAAACGCTACTGCTTATACATACGTTTCCAGTCGAACATATATGCCTCAATGTAAACCGGTACTTTATTCTGACAATGGCGCTGCGAAACCTGCGATAAGACGTTCTTCCAATGAAGGAAACATAGATACTTATATGTCGGGCGGAATGCAAGAGGAATGGCGATCAACTACATTTAGCACAAACACAAATATTCAATCTGGAAATTATGTTTGGTTTGGTCTTTCTGCTGTTATGTTTGTTTTCATGTTTGATTATGGATCAACAATGTATTATTATACTTATGATAATTATGCAGCTAATTTGCCTGACAATTTTCCTTTTTTTTCAGACCAAAGATATTACGATTATAAAATGTCCGCATACTTTACTTACTCCAATGCACAAAATTATGTGCGGACATTAACACAGGGAGTTACATTAACTGATATACGAACATTAACAGGATATTATAAAAGAGGTATTACGCAAAATGCTAAAGTTATAGAAACGAGACAGGTGTCAGTAGGCATTATAAGAAAAATAACGCAAACAGTAAAAATTACGGATTTTGTTTTAAAGTTTCCAATGTTTATACGTTCAATTTTTGAACAGATAATATTGAATGAAATATTTACGCATAAGCGAGAGCTTAAAAGGAAATGTGCAGATACTGCGGTATTTTCAAGTGATTTGAAGCGCGGACAGCTATTTTTAAAGGTGTTAGTCGATAGCTTGAAAGCGTTTGATGAAAGCAATTTTACTGTTTTATTTATCCGTGAAATAAAAGAGACAAGCGGAATAACTGATGTATTAAAGAGTATTAGGGAGTATATAAAGGTATTGCAAGATGTTGCCGGAAATATAGCAGAGACAATTAGGAAGGGAGAATATTTCAGAACTGAACGTGATACGGTTCAGGCTGGAGGCTCTGCCCTGCGGCACTTGTTTATTTTTTTGAGAATACTGACTGTTTCTTTTGTACGCGATTATATTATCAGGCGGTTTCTTGTGGCAAGAGAGGAATTGTCTTTGAAGTCTGTTATAACTCGTGAGATTGTTCTTGAGAGTAAAATTAATTAAGGGGGTAATGTGTGGGAAAAATATATTCAGGACAGACAGCGTTGCGCTTAACGTTGAAAACGTTTTGCGATTTGGAAGGGATAGAAAACGTTGTAATTAAATATCGTAAACCGAATGGTATTTTGGGCGAATTGGCCGCTTTTGTAGCTGATGTGGGAAAGGGAGTTATAAGCCATGAATGTATTGAAGGGGAGATTGATGTATCGGGTTGGTGGTCATTCTGGAGTTTTGTTACTTTTGATGACGGACGAACGGCGGCTGGGGAGGCGGCAAAGGTTTATATATGGCGTGAGGGGAAATGAGGAATTAGGAGTGAGGAATGAAGAGAAGAAGGACGCCGGAAGAGAGGTATAAGTATATTTTGCGGACACAAAGAAAGGCTCTTGAAGAATTTGCGGAATATGAATTTGGCTGGTCGAAAGATTTATTACTATGGTATCAGGCGAAGAATGAGGAAATGCCGGAAGATATTTATCGCGCCTGCGCTTTTTTTCAAAACAGGGAATATAGGAATAAGCGCGGTTCATTGACTTTGTTGTATCGAATGAATAAAAAATGTGAAAAAGAGTTACCTATAGTTACAAAAGAAAACGCCTTTGATATTTTGAAATTCAAGTATTTAATGTATGCGAAAGTTTTATTAACGGGGGGATTTTAGGATTAGGAATTAGGAATGGAAGGCAAGAATTTTTTGATTTGGGAGATGATTTATGGTTGAACTTTTTGAAGATGAGAGTGTTTTACTGCGTATTCATGAATTGGAGAACGGGATTACTCAATTAACGGATACTACTAACGCTTACAGAATGTTGGTTGAGTATGGGAAAGATATTCGGTATAACACGCCGTGGAAGAAATGGCTTGTGTGGAACGGCGCACGGTGGGAAATGGATAATGGCTATCTAATCCATGATAAGGGTTTAAAGATGATCAGAAATATTTACAGGGAGTTATTTAAAACTGCCGATTACAGGGAGCGAATAGACATCGAAAAACACGCTATGCAGAGTGAAAGCGCAAGAAGGCGCAAGGCGTTAATTGAGGTGGCGACTTGGATACCTGAACTGAATGTTAATACTGACGATCTCGATAAAGATAAATGGCTGTTTAACGTTAAGAACGGCACTATCAATCTTCGTAACGGAGAAATGAGGGAACATAGGCAGGAGGATTTAATTACAAGGATTGCCAATGTGGAGTTTGATCAAAATGCCGATTGTCCTGTGTGGAAAAATTTCATTATGGAAATTATGGATTACAATACGGAGCTTATTCATTTTATCCAAAATGCCGCAGGCTGGGCGATTTCGGGAGATACTTCGGAACAGACTATGTTTATTCTGTTCGGGACAGGCGCGAATGGGAAAAGCACTTTTCTTAATACGATTATGAATTTGCTTGGGGATTATGCTATCGCTACGCCTACTGAAACTTTTATGCGAAAATCGGGAGAGCATATCACAAACGATATTGCAAGATTGAGGGGTACTCGTTTTGTAACTACTACGGAAGCTGAACATGGAAGGCAGCTTTCTGAACCATTGATTAAGCAGATTACAGGCAATGATCGCATGACTGCAAGGTTTTTATACGGAGAATTTTTTAACTTTACGCCTACTTTTAAAATTTGGATGGCGACAAACCACAAGCCGGTTATCAAGGGGACTGATTACGGTATTTGGCGGAGGATCAAGCTGATACCTTTTACTACAAGGATTGAGGAAGCCAGGCAGGATAAACACCTAGAGGAAAAACTGGTGAAAGAAAGAAGCGGAATTTTGAATTGGCTTATCGAGGGTGCAAAGAGGTGGTGCAATGAAGGGTTAAGAACGCCTAGCATTATTATTAAAGCTACTGCAGAATACAGATCCGAAATGGACGTTATTGGGAATTTTTTAAAGGAGTGTTGTGTTCATGGAGAAGGTTTTACAATTCGCGCAAGGGAGCTTTTTAAGTGTTATCAGGATTGGTGCGATGATAATAATGAACACGCTGTTAGCGAGAGATTTTTAGGGCTGCGGCTGAAGGAAATGGGTATTGGACAGAAACGTAGTAATGACGGTAGGTATTGGGTTGGCATGGGGATTAGGAATGAGGAATTAGGATAAGCAGGGTGCTTTTTATTGTCTACACCCTTCGGGTGCGGTTTGTTGTTGCCTGTGGCGCGGTTTTCCCCTTGCCCCATTAGCCTTTGGGTAAACAAAACACGGCAGATAGCTTTATGTTTTAAATAAGTCTATTTACTCTTTATTAATTCTATATACGTCATTTTTCGTATAGAGAAAACTGCTAAAAATCTTTTGATACAGAAAAATATTTTTATCATGATAAAAAATGACTTTTTTGGGGACGCGCGCTCCCCCCATTAAAAAAAAGTCATCGGGAGAAGGTGTATTTTGTGCAGGAAGGTGAAAGGTTAGAAAGAATAAAGCTACACTAAAAAAAGGCGCGTTTTAATTCAATATATGTCAATGTGGGTTTGAATACTCTTTCTATATTACTTATTTCTTTTATTTTTGTATCTTAAATTAAAAAAAAGGAAAGTAGAATAAATAAAGATATATATAGAGGGAATTGGAAATTCGGTCATTATGCAACAATGGTTCACTCACTCGGTAAAGGTAAAAACTTCGGGGCGTCCGCCGCCGAAGGCGGCGGACTTGCGAGTAACGGTAACGGTAAAAGTCTTGCCGCAAACTGAATAAAATTTACATCAACAGGAATTTTTTATTAAGGCAAATCAGGTATTATTTTTCAGGCGCGGCGGTGCGCCGCGCTTGTGGCAAGTCTTTTGCCGTTAAATTTGAATAAAGGTTTTTCGAGAAAAATGCCCAACTTTCCGTAGGAATGTTGGGTCTTAGACATTTCTGGTTATCAGGCTTCATGGCAGAATGAGTTATAAAAATTCAGAGAATTTAACGGTATGCGAAAATCAGAGGGAGTTTATTCTTCATTACGAATGTTGCCGTATGGCCGCGAAGGCGAAGCCTTCGCGGTTTTGCGGCGAGAGCGATTTTATTTTTCATTACGGAACTTTGCGTGGAGGTTTTACTTTTCGTCAGCCGTGGGGAAGGATTGCGACCAAATGTGGGTGGGCTTACTACGACCAGCCGGCGGCTTGGCGGTGGGGCGTGAGGATTAGCCTGTTTCTTAAAAAAATGCAAACAGGATGTTTGCATTTTTTTTTCCTTACAAAAAAAAACCAACGGTTTTTTTTTGCTCCCCCCCTTTTGAGCTGTTGATGAAGGTTTTGCGACCGGAGCGACCGTAGGGAGCGTAGAGAGCAAAACCAACCTTTTTTAAAATAGGGGGGGTAAGCCCAGCGGCGAAGGGGGGGGACAATAAAATTCCACCGCCAAGCCGCCCTTACTACGCTTCGCTGGAAGGTTGCGCGGCATTGGGTGGGTCATTACGATAAAGTTCCCCACGGGCTTCAAGGTGCAAGAAAATGTTAAAATTGAAGGGGTGGGGTGCAGGGGTTTTTTGTGCCGTATTTGATTGGTTGCCTAAACAGAGCAGGAAAATCACGGTATTCACTTTGTTTGTCGGTTTAAAAACACGGGCGGCTTTGCCGCTGTTTCTAAGGCTTGTTGCATTAAAGGTTTAAAAAAAAAAGCGTGAGGACTAGCTTTTTTTTTATGCCTCTGCCCGGCAGGACGCCGGGCAGGGCGGCAAGCGAGCCTGTTGCAATAAATTCGTGTTTTTCATTTACGATTTGTTTTTCAAGATTTCGAAGCCGTGATTTTTTTTTACCACATTCGACTTCCAGTTTTTGAATTGCCGAATTCGGTGGCACAAAAAAGGGCTGCTTCGATGAGTTGAAAAAAATTGCGGAGCGTAGCGGAGCAATTTTTGACCTCTTCTTTTCTTTACCATTTCTTTTCTTTACCATAGGGCGAAGCCCTATCGCCGAAGGCGATTATTAAACAGGGTGTATTTAGCTGTAATGAAATATTGATATAAATTGGGATTTGATTTATAGTAATGATATAGCCGGCGTGGCGGAATGGCAGACGC
>LIUI01000057.1:18580-27202 GCA_001462235.1 Fibrobacteria bacterium GUT307 | reverse complement strand
TCGCTATTGTTCAGTAGGCATTATTTAGGATATGGAAATGGATTTATTGCTGACCAAGATACCTTAAAATCATGGTTTCCGCATATATTCAATAGCGAACAGGCCGAATCTAGATGTGATTATTTTGCTATATATTTTACTACAGGTTCAACTCTTGCGAGATATTGGGTTCTTTCGCAAGATATGATTTTATATCAAGTAAATTCCGGCATAGGATGCGCGGAAAATTGTGACATTCAATATCATGCAATGCTTGTATGCGATGATACTGATGAAGGAAATTTAAAGGATATAATAGATATCAATTCTATACATTCTTACACCGATGAAGATTGGGATTGTGGAAGAGAAAGAAAAGGCGTGTTCTTTTGAATAAAGAAATCAAAAATAAACATTTATATTTGCTGTCATAATCGTTTTTGCTAGAAAATTTGGGTGATTTCTAACAAAGGGTAGTGTAGTCTTTCCCAAACGCCAGCAATTCCCTGACAAGCGAACTGGAAACTGCCAAATGTTCTGGCTTGGAACTTAAAAATACGGTTTCTGTACCGGGCAAAAGTTTTGCATTATTCCACGCAATGGCTTGCTCTTGTTCCAAATCCAAGCCATTCCTTAAGCCTCTAACCAAGAATTTTATATTATTTTTTTGCAAATAATCAACCGTTAAACCATCCCAAATTTCAATGCTTGCCTGCGGAAAGTCTGCCATTGCATCTCTTGCCAATTCTGCCCTTTTTTCTGCGGAAAAGTGCGTTTTTTTGTTTACATTATTTGCTATTAAAATTATGAGTTTGTCAAAAATTGCACAGGCACGCTCGGCAATATCCTTATGCCCAATAGTAAAGGGGTCAAAAGAACCTGCAAAAACAGCTATCCGTTCCATAAGCCGCGCTCCTTAATTAAATTTTCCAAAGCATTCAAGGCTTCGCTTTGTGGAATGTTTTTTAGTATCTGCTCCGTTTTTTCGTAAAGAGTTACCTTGCCGGGTGCTGCACCAACATAGCCAAAATCCGCTCCTGCCATTTCTCCTGGCCCGTTTACTATGCAGCCCATCACCGCTATGGAGAGATGCTTTAAGTGCGAAAATCTTTTTTTTACTTCTGCGGTTACGCTCTGCAAATCAAAAAGAGTTCTGCCGCAACCCGGGCAGCTTATAAATTCTGCCTTGGTTCTGCGAAGCCCTGCCGCTTGCAAAAGAGCAAACGCAACGGGAACTTCGTTAACGGGGTTTTCTGTAAGCGAAACCCTTATTGTATCTCCAATTCCATCTATGAGCAAAGCCCCTATGCCCACCGCAGATTTAATTCTGCCGTCTTCGCCTTCGCCGGCTTCTGTTACTCCCAAGTGAAAAGGGTAGGGTTTATGCCCCCCCTCCCTTAAACGCTCTGCCATTAAGCGGTTTGCTTCTACCATTTCTTTTGGGTTGCTGGCTTTTAGGCTAAAAATGATTTGGTCAAAATTCTCTGCCTCGCACACGCTCAAAAATTCAAGTGCGCTTTCTACCATGCCAAGCGGAGTATTGCCGTATTTTGCGAGGATTTTAGCATTCAAAGAGCCGTGGTTTACACCTATGCGAATAGCTTTGCCAAGTTTTTTTGCTTCTTTAACAAAGGGTGCAAAACTTTCTTCAATATTGCCGTCTGTAAAGTTGCCGGGATTTATACGCACTTTTTCCACCCATTTAAGCGCTTCAAAGGCTGCCTTGGGTTGGTAATGTATATCTGCTGATATTGGAATTTTAACGCCTGCGCTGCGAACTTTTTCCAAAATATCTTTTAATTTTTCTGCATCTGCAAGAGTTGGGACTGTTATTCTCACAAGCTCACAGCCAGCATTTGCAAGTTCTATAATTTGTTTTACCGAGCCGTCAATATCTTTTGGGCTGGTGGTTGTCATGGACTGAACAAGAACGGGAGCGCCGCCACCTATGACAGCACTCCCTACATTTACAGCAATTGTTCTTTCGCGCATGGAAATTACATATCCATGCCGCCCATACCGCCCATTCCACCCATACCGGCACCCGGCATTGCAGGTTTTTCCTCTTTCTTTTCTGCAACAACGCAATCGGTTATGAGAATCATAGAAGCTATGGAAGCAGCTTTGGTTAGAGCAGTTTTAGAAACCTTTGCCGGGTCTATAACGCCTGCTTTGGAAAGGTCTTCGTAGGCATCGGTTTTGGCGTTGTAGCCAAAATCGCCTTTGCCTTCTTTTACCTTGTTCACCACAACAGAACCTTCTAAGCCTGCATTTTCTGCAATCTGGCGTAAGGGTTCTTCCAAGGCGCGGCGAATAATTGCGGCACCGGTTTTCTGGTCTTGGTTTTCCAATTTTAAGGAATCTATTGCAGAAGCGGCACGGATAAATGCTACGCCGCCGCCGGCAACAATACCTTCTTCAACTGCGGCACGGGTTGCGTGCAAAGCGTCGTCAAAGCGGTCTTTTTTCTCCTTCATGGCAATTTCGGTATCTGCGCCAACTTTAATAACAGCAACACCGCCAGAAAGTTTTGCCAAACGTTCTTGCAGTTTTTCGCGGTCGTAGTCGCTGGTGGTGTCTTCAATCTGCTTTTTGATTTGGGCAATGCGTGCCTTTATTTCTTCGGACTTTCCTGCACCTTCTACTATGGTGGTATTGTCTTTGTCTATGGTTATGGACTTTGCTTGGCCAAGAACGCTAGGCGGAATGTCTTCTAACTTTGCGCCTGTTTCTTCGCTAACCAACTGGCCACCGGTTAAAATGGCTATATCTTCCAGCATTGCTTTTCTGCGGTCTCCAAAACCGGGGGCTTTAACTGCCACAACTTTAAGGGTGCCGCGCATTTTGTTTATGATAAGGGTTGCAAGAGCCTCGCCGTCAACATCTTCTGCAATGATTAGCAGGGATTTGCCGGATTTTGCTATATGTTCCAAAGTAGGGAGCAAATCCTTCATTGTGCTGATTTTTTTGTCGTATAGCAAAATGTTTGGATTTTCCAGCTGGACTTCCATTGTATCGCTATTGGTTACAAAGTATGGGGAAAGATAGCCACGGTCAAACTGCATACCCTCAACAACTTCTAGGGTGGTGTCTGCGGTTTTGGATTCTTCAAGGGTAATAACCCCATCGTTCCCTACTTTTTCCATTGCATCTGCTAGGAGTTTGCCTATTTCCGTATCGTTGTTTGCAGAAATTGAGGCAACCTGGGTAATGTGCTCTTTGCCGTTTACTTTCACAGAAGCCTTGCTAATCTGCTCGGTAACTGCTGTAACTGCCGCATCAATACCCCTCTTTATATCCATGGGATTTGCGCCGGCTGCAACATTTTTTAAGCCTTCGCGGGCTATGGATTGCGCAAGAACGGTTGCTGTTGTGGTTCCATCGCCTGCAATATCGCTGGTTTTGGATGCCGCATCGCGAGCCATTTGAGCACCTAGGTTTTCAAATGCATCTTCCAGTTCAATGTCTTTGGCAACGGTTACGCCGTCTTTTGTGACAACGGGTGCGCCAAAGGATTTGCCTAGCATAACGTTGCGGCCTTTGGGGCCTAGCGTTACTTTTACCGCATTTGCGAGTTTATCTACGCCACGCATCAATGTTTCGCGGGCTTGAATGTCGAATTTTAGCTGTTTTGCCATGATTTTCTCCTGTTTGAAATTACCTGTTATAGAACTGCCAAAACATCGTTTTCTTTAACGATGAGATAATTTTTGCCCTCAACGGTAACTTCCGTTCCGCTGTATTTGCCGTAAAGCACTTTGTCGCCAACTTTGAGCTCTGGGGCTATAATTTCGCCTTTGTCGCTCTTGCGGCCTGCACCAACTGCCTTTACTATTCCTTGCATGGGCTTCTCTTTTGCATTGTCGGGAATAAAAATCCCGCCCTGTGTCTTGGTTTCTGCTTCAACCGGCTCTATCAAAACTCGGTCTGCAAGCGGTTTAATGGACATATTCTACCTCTCGGTTAAGTGAAATTTTCTTACGCACTAATAAAAAGCAAAAGTCATGCCATATTAAAAAACCGCATTTTTGAGCTAAAAATGCAGATTTGCAATAGCTAATGTTTCATTTTGAAACACAAACACGGTTCAGAGAGTTTCGTTTTGAAACGAAATTCCGTTCCATTCAATCTTAATTTTTTTGTTAATAACTATATCAATATGTCCTTAATAATTAACTCATTATTTCTTTACACAGTGTTAATAAAACCTTAATAACTTGATAAAAAATAAAGAAGTCCAAGAAAAATTGGGCTTCAAGGGCAAAGCGGTCTATGTGCCACTTGTAATGTATATAAAATTTTTGGATATTTTGAGCGTGTTTGTGAATGTCAATATAAGCACTGCCGAGCCTGCTCCCTCCTTGTGGGAGCAGTGCCTCTCGGCATTTTTGCAGTCAATAAAGCCCGAGGAGGCCCGCAACTTAAAGTGGCTCTCTGCCATGAAGCATATATCCACAGAAAGCGGTATTTTAACCATTGAGGCCCCGAGCGAATTTGCCAAGGAATGGCTTTTGGGGCATTTTTACGAATCTTTCCTAGATATTGCCAAAAGCATAGATCCTGATGTAAAGGAAATAGTCATTATTGCCCCGGAAATCAAGGAAAAAAGCAAAGTTATAGCATTAGCGCCGGAACTTAAAAGCCCGGAAAGGCTTAAAAGCGGTAGTTTTTATAAAAAATACCGTATGGATAACTTTATTGCAGAAACATCCAACGAATTTGTTTTAGAAAGCGCAAAATTCATAGCTGCTATGCCAAGAAATCAGGAAAATTTTTTGATCATAAAAGGCGCATCCGGTTTGGGCAAAACTCATTTGCTTCATGCAATTGGGCGCGAGGCTTCTGCAAATTGGGCAAAAAAAGCCGTTTTGTGGGATTCAGATCGTTTTTTCAAAGAAAAGGACAGGGGCAATTTAGCCATGCTCTTTCAAGCGGATATTTTGCTCATAGATAATTTGCAAAATCTTTATACTTCCAAATCTTCGCAAACCGAGCTGTTAAAAATATTAAAGGAATTAAAGAAAATCGGGCGTTCAATGGTGGTTGCAATTAACCCAAAAAGCAAAATATCTCCAACAGACGAATTCTCCGATTTTTTGAAAATAGGTATAAAATGCGAACTCAAAAGCCCCGATTTGCGAACCCGCATAGCAATTTTGCGTCAAAAAGCAAAGGAAAAGGAACTGCCTACAGATGTCCTTGAAGATTGTTGGAAACTAATAGCAGGGAAACTCGGAGAAAGCGTTTGTTCTCTTGAAGGCGCAGTAAACGACCTTGCAGCAAGGCAAGCACTCTTAAAATGCAAAATAACCCCGCAAATAATCCGCTCTATTTACGAAGAAAAAAACATAAAAAACACTACTCCCTCAATGAAATCCATAGCCACAGCCGCCGCACTAGCATTCAACATTCCCCTAGATACCCTTTGCGGAAAAAGCCGCATGGCAAAAGTGAATAAACCCCGCCAAATAGCAATTTATCTGTGCAAGCAAACAGGGCTTTCTCTAAGCGAAATAGGCAAATTTTTCAACAGAGATGTTTCTTCCATAGCAAACGCAATTCAAACAGTTAAAAACAAAATAGCCGGGAAAGACGGCTATTCTTTTGAATTTGAAATCAACGATATTTTAAACGCAGCAAGGCATTAAATAAAAATGATATTTACCACGCTTTTGCGGAACAGCCTTTTGGAAAATCGAGTATCTTCACACCCATGACATCGGGTTGCTGAAGAACGTAAAGACCGTGCTCCAAAGCATAATTAACAGGACGTTTTCTCGCTACTGCTGTGGCAAACGCTCCGTATATCTTTTTGCCCTTGAACCTTGGTATTTTGCGTAGAACATTCAATCGCTCTATGTGAGCATTGACATCGCTGATATCCATTTCTGTTTTTGCTTCAACGGCTATTACAAAACTGCCATTTTCAAGCAAACCATCCACTTCTGCTAGGTTGGCAGTTTTATTTTCGTTGAAAAATTCAACATTGGTAGATACGGAGTCAAAGCCAAAGCCTTTTTCATTGAATTTTTCAACTATGCCGGGCATAACTACGCTTTCAATAATACCGCCTAATTTATTAGTCAATGAGCCTACTTTATTATTGTTTTCAGTCAATTTTAAATTGTTTTTATACAATTTTGCATTATTTTCAACCAGTTGTTCAATAGCCTTATCCAATCTTTCATTAGTTTTATCCACTCTTGAATTAGTCAACTCTATGCTAGCACGTAGCTCTGCTCCTTGCTCTGCTATGCTAGCACGTAGCTCTGCTCCCTGCTCTGCTATGCTGGCACGCAGCTCTATAATGGAAGCTAGAACGGCTTCTGCGTTTAATTCTTTGCCCATGGTTTCTAATATAGAAAATTTAGGAGTAGGTTTTAATTATAAATAATTTATAGGTGGAGCAACTGCTTTTGAAATCGTAGTATATGGAATTTGCCCGTGTTCTTTTTCATAAGATTTTAATGTATCTATATATAGATTATTGAATTTTCCCATTCTTTCCAGTTCTGCTTGTGTCATATGTGTTGCCCATCCGCTAGGTCCCCAACTCATTAATTCATTCCCTGTCATTCCATAAAGTGTTCGTTCATTCCCATAAACCACATTGCTATTTGTAGAATCAGCCTTTGCATAAGCTGCCTTTCTATCTGGGGAAACCACCGATACGTAATGCAGTAATAAATTAGCTTGCTTATCATTATATTCATTTCTCAATTTATCAAGCATACTGTTAATCATTGATTTACCTTTTCCTGAATTTCCTATCTCCATAGATTTTTCTGCGAACTCAATTGCTAACGCCTCAATTTCTTTTTCAAATTCCTCATCAGACATTATAGGTTCTCTTTTTGTCCAAAAGTAATCCCACATCGGCGTTCTAGGCCCGCTTAAAGAAAGATTATACGCAGGGCTTGTTTGCGTGGTGGCTATAGGTACTTTTTCTGCTTGGTTTTTTCCTTTCCCCTTTTTCCCCTTAACTTTCCCCATCAATGCTTCAATAACATTAAATTCCAGTTTTTCCGCTATTTCTTTCCCAATGTTTTTTCCCGTGCCTTTCTCTTGGCTTCTTTGCTTAAAGCCCTCTTGTATTCTTAAAACATCATTAATATTCATAACAATATCCCTTTCAGTTTATATATCGGCATATTATGGGAAAACTTTAATCCTATTTGAGCCGAAAATTTATGAGTACGAATTTTTGATAAAGCGTGTAAGAAATGAAACTTAAAAATAAAACGGCTAGCGAAGATACCGCCTAGCTTATTCGTCAACTCTATGCTAGCACGTAGCTCGGTTCTCCGCTATGCTGGCACGCAGTTCTATTATGGAAGCTAAAACAGCTTCTGCGTTTAATTCTTTGCCCATGTTTTCTAAATAACTATATTTGCTCTTAATGAGGAGTTTCATCATGAACAAGGTAAAACCAGGTTTCAAAAACCTCTATCTTCCAATCTTCTTTATCCTTTTCATCGGAAGCATCGGGGTTCAAATACTAACTTCCTGCTCATCTGACGATAACGGCGAATCTTCGTCATCAGGCACAAGTTCTTCCTCAATAGACAGCAGTTCCAGTTCATCTAGCAATTTGGGCGGCAACTCATCATCCGATGCAGTAATAGACACTTCCTCCAGCAGTTCGACAGTTCCGTCTAGTTCATCTGTAGTGCTGAGTTCGTCAAGCGTTGCCAAAAGTAGCAGTTCATCCGTAGGTTTATGTGCAGGTTTTATAAATGGAACTGAAAGAGAACATTACGGCCAAATGAAAGAGCAGTTTTGCGATGAGCGAGATGGCAAGAAATATGTGTATGTAACTATTGGCTCTGGCGAAACCGCCCAAACATGGATGGCGGAGAATTTGAATTGCAATATCAATGTAGAAAGCAGCAAATGCTACGGTAACTTGGAATCTAACTGCGAAATATACGGTCGTTTGTATGACTGGGCAACTGCAATGACTGTTTGCCCTGATGGTTGGCATATTCCCGATTATGATGAATTTCTTACGCTATATAGAAATGCGGGAGGCGCAATTAAAGCGAACACAAATCTGAAGGCTACTAGCGGTTGGAGGGATGACGAAGGAGAGCCCGCCAACGGCACAGACCAGTTAGGTTTTTCAGCTCTTCCGGGTGGTAGCGGTGCCAGCTTCAACGGTGCAGGCAGATATGGCTACTGGTGGTTTTCCACTGAGTATGATAAAGACAATGCCTATTTCTTGCGTATTAAATATAATAACGCAGATATTGATTATAACGCACTCGGTAAGGCTAGGTTGTTTTCTGTGCGTTGTGTGAAAGACGACTAAGGCACGGAGTGCCTGTTGCTAATAAGTATTTTGCTGTATTCATTTGTCTGTTAAATGTAGAAAAATTTGGAAATGCTCACAAATGACATTTTTCTAATTTCTCACAAAACATAAAATATTTTCCCCCCTCATTCGTCTATAATATAAAAAGGAGACATGCAATGAACAAAACTTTTTGGTTCAGAATTATGGGTATCGCAGCGTTCCTCGCTATGATAGCGGTGTTTAGCGTTGTGGCGATGTTCTTGTGGAACGCCCTTATGCCGGAGATTTTCGGGCTTCACGCCCTTAGCTATTGGCAGGCACTTGGCTTGCTGGTGCTGGCACGGCTT
>LIUI01000057.1:0-18470 GCA_001462235.1 Fibrobacteria bacterium GUT307 | reverse complement strand
CCACAAGAATGCCTTGCGTGAAAAGTGGATGAACATGACCGATGATGAACGCAAAGAATTTATGCGTTCCAACCGAAGATTTGCCCATTTTCACGATTTTTTCAAAGAAGAAGGAGGCAAAAATGAGTAACTATGAATACATCCTTTCTTTTGAAGGAATAAAAACGAATAACTATGTATGCCCAATTTGTTCCGAATGGGCAAAAATGAATAATCCGGCAATTCCATTGCAAAGCGGCACAGAAAAACCGAAATGGCAGCAGTGGATAAAATCGGCTTTTCGGTGGTTGATGGGGAATAATGCCTAAAAATTCCGTTGCACAAGTGTTCTCCGAATACCGTGACCGGTTGTTGAAGTTTATCCGCTCACGGGTTCGAGTCCTTGAAGATGCAGAAGATATTATGCAGGATGTGTTCTATCAGTATATGCGTGTGAATGAACTTGCGAACCCTATTGAGCAAACGGCGGCGTGGCTTTACCGTGTAGCCCGCAATAAAATCATCGATTCGTATAAGAAAAAAGATGCCATACCTTTTTCTGCCTTGGCAAAGGTCGAAAATGACGAAGATGTATCTGATATTATTGATTTGCTTTCCTGCGATGAAACTACACCGGAAACAGCAGCATTGAGTGCTATGGTGTGGGAAGAAATAGAAACCGCCCTTGACGAGCTACCGCAACCGCAGCGGGATGTTTTTATCCAAACGGAAATGGAGGGGCTATCGGTAAAAGAGATTGCAGAAAAGACAGGAGTCGCGGTCAATACACTGCTTTCTCGGAAGCATTATGCGGTTATATTTTTGCGGAAAAGATTGCGAGATGTTTATGGGGGTATGTAAAAACCATAATTTTTCTATATTCACTTAACTTGTTTGAAGCCTTAATTTTTTTTGTGCTTGGTCTTGTTGTTGGTTTTATCAACAATATTGCGGGCGGGGCTAGTGCCCTTAGCTTGCCGGTTATGATTTTGCTGGGTTTGCCGCCCACCGTTGCTAACGGGACAAATCGCTTGGGAATTCTAATAGGGGTTTTTAGTTCTGTGTTTAATTTAAGGCGCTATGGCTATTTGCGAATGGACATAGCTAAAATGCTTTTGCTGCCAACCCTCATGGGTGCTTTATTAGGAACCGCGTTAGTTTTAAAAGTTGATGATGCCAGCTTTCAAGGCTTGCTTGCCGTTGTTATGGTAGCAGTTGCGGTTATGAGTTCACTTGGCACAGACCCTTTGGGGAAGCCTCCGGAAACACCGCCGGCAAAGCCGGGCATAAAGGCTTTTTTGGGCTTTATGGCTGTTGGTCTTTATGGTGGTTTTTTGCAAGTAGGGGTTGGCTTTGTTCAAATTTTTGCCTTGCGCAAATATACCGGCTTAGACTTAAAGCAGGTAAATGCCATAAAAAATTTTTTGACAATCTGGCTTTTGCTATCTAGCTCCTTAGGCTTGTTTTTGGCAGGCAAGGTAGTTTTGAATCTTGCGATTTGCATGGCTTTTGGCGGATTGGTGGGCGGTTATTTTGGCAGTAGGTTCCAGCACAAACACAACCAAATTTGGATAAAAAGAATTATTCAGGCAGCGAGCATTGGGCTTTCTGTGAAATTGATATATGATTTGATTTGCTCATAGATTTCTACTTTACTTCTACTATGTGCGGAATTGTTGCCTATATTGGTTATAGACCATCTCTCCCGGTGTTGTTAGACGGGCTTAAGAAACTTGAATACAGGGGCTACGATAGCTCCGGTGTAAGCTTGCTCAATTTGGGCAAGATAAAAACTGCAAAAGCAGTTGGCAAAATAAAGGAGCTTGAAAAAAAACTGGAACAGGAAAACCTTGAAGGTTTTTTAGGAATTTGCCACACACGCTGGGCAACGCATGGCGAACCTACCGAAGCGAATGCGCACCCGCATCTCTCGGCAAATGGAAAAATTGCCATTGCGCATAACGGAATAATTGAAAATTACGCATTGCTAAAAAAACGCTTGCTGGCAGATGGAGTTAAATTTGTTTCCGAAACAGATACAGAGGTGTTAGCACATTGGATAGCAAAGTTTTATAATGGCAATTTGAGCAATGCGGTTTTGAAAGCTTTAGAATCCATTGAAGGAACTTTTGGGCTTGCGGTAATTTGCGAAGACGAACCCGATGTTTTGGTAGGAGCAAGGCGGGGTAGCCCTCTTGTGCTTGGAGTTGGCGAAAATGAAAGTTTTTTGGCAAGCGATGTATCTGCAATAGTGGGGCACACAAAAAAGATAGTGTATTTGGAAGATAATGACGTTGTAGTTGTTGGCAAAGGAAGTTTTGAAATAAAAAACATAAAAGATAAAAGCGTTAACCGTGAAATTCAAGAAATTGACGCAGATTTGGAATTGGCGCAAAAAGGCGATTATCCGCATTTTATGCTCAAAGAAATTTTTGAACAGCCGGATGCACTTAAAAACTGCACGCGGGGGCGTTTGCTTTTGGGTAACGGCAACGCCAAACTCGCAGGCTTAGACAATTCGCTAAAAGAACTTCGCTCTATAGACCGCATAATAATAATAGCCTGCGGAACCAGCTACTATGCGGCAATGGTGGGGGAGTACCTAATAGAGGAGTGGGCGGGCATTCCAGTTGAGGTGGAGTATGCATCTGAGTTCCGCTACCGAAATCCCATAATAGGTTCAAACACCCTGGTTTTTACAATATCGCAAAGCGGTGAAACCGCAGATACCCTTGCTGCCCTCAAAGAAGCCCAGAATAAGGGAGCAACCGTGCTTTCTATATGCAACGTTGTTGGCTCAACCATAGCTAGAGCCTCAAATGGCGGGGTATATTTGCACGTAGGGCCAGAAATAGGTGTTGCAAGCACTAAGGCTTTTAATGCGCAAGTAACCGTTTTAGCTTTGATTGCGCTTTTGCTGGGGCGGCAACGGCGGCTCTCTGCAGTTCAGGGAATGGAAATTGCGCAGGCTATAAATTCCTTGCCGGCCGCTGTGGAACAAACTTTGAAACTTAGCGATGAAATTAAGAAAATTGCAGAAGTGTGTTTCAAATACGCAAATTTTCTCTATTTGGGAAGGCATTATCATTATCCTGTTGCGATGGAAGGAGCGTTGAAATTAAAGGAAATAAGCTATATTCACGCAGAGGGTTATCCTGCCGCAGAGATGAAGCACGGGCCTATAGCTTTGATAGATGCAAATATGCCTGTTGTAATAGTGGCTCCCAAAGATGCCCTTTTTGATAAAGTTGTTTCTAACGCAAGGGAAATAAAGGCTCGCGGCGGTAAGTTGATTGTCATTACAACCGACGATTGTTCCCCTCTTGACGAATTTGCGGAGCATATAATAAAGGTTCCTTCTGTGAATAGTGCGCTTATGCCTGTGATAACAAGCGTCCCTTTGCAGCTTTTGGCTTATCACATTGCCGTGTTGCGTGGCAACGATGTTGACCAACCTAGGAATTTGGCTAAGAGCGTTACGGTGGAATAATGGCAGAAGCTAATTTTTACGAATTGGAACTCAGCGGGGCATATACGGGGCCTTTGGATTTGCTTTATCTTTTAATGAAAGAGCAAGAAATTCCTTTTGAGAAAATTTCCATAGCTAATATTACGGAACAGTATTTGGAACATATAAAAGATTTGGAGAATGTGGATTTATCTTATGCGGGAGATTTTTTAGCTCTTGCAAGCCGTTTGATGGCGTTAAAAGCAAGAGAACTTTTGCCGAGAAGCGAACAGAGCGATGTGGATTTGCTTGATTTTGAAATAGAACGCGAAACCCTTATAAAGCAAATGCAGGAATACCAAAAATTCAAGCGGGTTGCCATTGGTTTGCAGGAATTGGAAGATAAAAATTTTGGCACTTATGGCCGCGGACGCATGGAAAAAATAAGCAGGGATGCCCAGCTTGCAGATGCAAATATATGGCAGCTCCTAAAGGCATTCCATAAAACATTGCAAAGCCATTCCTACAACAGTGTCCATACAATAGAAGTGGATAATGTAACTATTGAAGACAGAGAACTGCATATAAACGGCTATTTATCGCAGCGGGGCAGAGCAATGTTTCAAGAATTGCTGGGCAGGGAAATTTCGCCTATAATGACTGCCGTAACATTCATAGCTCTTTTGGAATTGACAAAAACCGAGAATATAATTTTTAGGCAGAGCGAGCCGGATGGCCCTTTATGGCTTTACCGCAAAAAGCAAAACGATGAATACAAAGAAGAATTAGCTCAAGAAAAAATGTATTACCGTCCGGACCCAACTGTCTTAGGCGGTTTGGTGGAATATTTGCAAGGGCGTTCCCTTGTTCAAGAGATAGAAGAAAAACACACTCTTGATTCGGTGCTCAGCAAAGCAATGCAGTTGGTAGAAAGCGGCATAGAAGTAAGGGAAAGCGATGTGCAAGATATGCTGGATGGGAAACTTGGGATTAGTGAAGAGTTGAGAGTTGAGAGTTGAGAGTTATGCTAAGTCACGAGTTCTTCCATGAGCAAGCTCACCTAGAAAAGAGGCATGAATTAAAACGCCGAATTTTATTACTAACAATATGTTTCCTCTTAATTTTCAACTCCCAATTCTCCATTTTCAACTCTCAACTTTCAACTCTCAACTCTCAACTTTTTTCCACATTCACCTTCGCCATTCTCTACCGTTTTTTTTGCCATTCACAAGAATTTGAAGCAGACTGCCTTGCTGCGCAAAAATGCGGGAAGAATGCTGCCGTTGAAAGTTTGAAATTTTTGCAAATGCGTGAAGGAAAAATAGGATTTTTTGCAAATTTATTTTCCCTGCACCCAAAAACCGAAAAAAGAATTAAAGCAATTCGCAAATGACGTAATTCATGCAGTTTTCTTTGCTTTGCCCTGTGCCTGGGAAATCTTCTCCTTGGGTTCCGCTTTTTACAACCTTGCATCCGGCTTTTATTGCTATTTTTTGCAAGGTTTCACCGCTCCATTCGCTGTAATTTGTGGCTAAGAGCAAAACTCCGTTTGCTTCTAAAAGGGAAACTGCCTTTATAGCCAAGGGTTCAAAATCTTTTGCCACGCTAAAAGTTTTTTTCCCGTTTTTTGCAAAACTCGGCGGGTCTATAACTATCGCTCCGAATGTTTTGCCCTTCTTCAATGCCCAGTTTACGTATTCCTCGGAACTCCCGCAAAAAAATTCGCCGGGTAGGGGAGAGAGGCCGTTTAATTCAAAGTTCTTTTTGCCTTTTGATAAATTTTTCTTGCTTATGTCCACATTAACTGTTTTCAATGCGCCATGCATTCTTGCATAAACACTAAAGGAACAAGTGTATGCAAATAAATTCAAAACTTCTTTTTCTGCACACAATGGTGCAAAATTACGCCGTCCATCACGTATATCTAAGAATAAACCCGGGTTTATTGTATCCAGCAAATCAACTGAGAATTTAAGGGAATTTTCTTCTACTATTGTTTTTGAATTATTTCCCAGCAGCACTTTTGAGGAAGCGGGTTTATCTTTGAACCTGTATTTCACAACCAAGAATTCGGGTTTGAAGCGTTCTTCAATTCCTGCGGCTATCTCTGCCTCTAGTTCTAAAAATTCTTCAGTGAAAAATTGTATTTGAAAATGCTTGTTGTATTTGTCCACAGCAACGCCGTTGCCATTCATAATTCTATAAGCATTGGTCATAGCATTTTTTGAGTAATTCTCATTGCGCAGAAATTAGGCCCGCACATGGAACAGAATTTGGAATGCGAAGATTCGTCGTGGTAGGAGCGGGCGAGTTCCGGGTCAAGGGAAAGGGCAAATTGGTCTTCCCAGCGAAAGTCAAAGCGGGCACGGCTAAGGGCTTTGTCTCTTAAAAGGGCTTGCTCATTGCCTTTGGCAATATCTGCGGCGTGGGCTGCAAGTTTGTATGTTATTACCCCTGTGCGAACATCCTCTTTGTTGGGTAAACCTAAGTGCTCTTTGGGGGTTACATAGCAAAGCATAGCGGTGCCTAGCATTCCTATTACAGCTGCTCCTATTCCGCTTGTTATGTGGTCGTAGCCCGGAGCTATATCGGTTACCAAAGGCCCAAGCGTGTAAAAGGGTGCGCCGTGGCACAGTTCTAATTGCAAATCCATATTTTCTTTTATTTTGTTC
This sequence comes from Fibrobacteria bacterium GUT307, assembly GCA_001462235.1. Classification (GTDB taxonomy): domain Bacteria; phylum Fibrobacterota; class Fibrobacteria; order Fibrobacterales; family Fibrobacteraceae; genus Fibrimonas. The sequence goes on along the minus strand of LIUI01000057.1, from coordinate 12,371 downwards.
AAAGGAACATGGCCTGGTCCCTCAATCAAAACTTGAACGCCCAAATCCCAAGCTATTTTTGTAAGCTCTCCCAAGGTTTTTAATTCTGCAAACTGGGCTTCATCGTTGGAATCTGCAATACATCCGGGTCTAAGTCCATCGCCTAGAGAAATTGCAATATCGTATGCTCTTAGAATTTCGCAAATCTCTTTGAAATGCGTGTATAGAAAATTCTCTTGCTTATTGGTTTGCATCCAGCATGCCATCAAAGAACCGCCGCGAGAAACTATGCCTGTTGTGCGTTTTAACGCAAGAGGAATATAATCCTTCAAAAGCCCTGCATGAATGGTAAAATAATCAACTCCTTGTTCGGCTTGCTCAATTAAAGTATCTCTAAAATTTTCCCAGCTTAAATCCCCCCGTTCCAGTGTTTGGTAAATCGGGACTGTGCCAATCGGGACAGGGCAGCTTCTCAAAATTGCTTCACGGGTTTCGTGGATGTTTTTTCCCGTGCTCAAATCCATAACGGTATCTGCGCCGAGTTTTACCGCATAACGCATTTTTTCAACTTCTTCTTCTATGGAACTTCCAAGGGCAGAATTGCCTATATTGGCATTTATCTTTACCAAAAATTTTGAACCAATAATCATCGGTTCGCATTCGGGGTGTTTTCTATTTGCCGGCAAAACCGCTTTGCCACTCATGAGTTCTTTTAACACAATTTCCGGAGCTACGCCTTCTCTGATTGCTGCGTATTCCATCTCCGGCGTTATAATGCCTTTTTGTGCTGCTTGCCGCTGGGTTAAATCTTTAGCTGGCTTTGGCCATGCAGAGCGAATAGGATGCACATTATTTGAATGGGTATCGTAGATGCTTAAACTTGGAATTTCTTTATCGTTTAAGGGGATTTCCCGCATTCCAACTTGTATTTCCGGGTGAATTTTCCCCTGAATAAAAATTCTGCACATATTAACCCCCCTGCGTTGCCTGCACAACCAAGATATGGTCTCCGTCTTGCAAAGGCTGGGAATTCCATTCCGAATTTGGCACAACGCAATCATTCACGGCTATGGCAAAGCCCTTGCCTATTGAGTTTTTAAACTCGGCAATTACCCATTCGCCTAAAGTTGCAAAATTTGTTTCTGCAAATTCGCCGTTTACCGAAAGTCTCAATTTAAATTCCTCTTTGCAATTTCAAAACTCTGGTATCTGCCATAAAATCGTGCAGTGCTCGCTTTTCAATGTCAAATGCGGCAAGCAGGCAACCTATTCCAAAAAAGGAACTGGAGAGAAAAGAGCGTAAAAATGCACAGCTCCATGTAATAGCTTTTCCGTCATGGCGCACAACAGCAAGGCCTAATATTATTTTTCCGAGCGTTCCGGAAAAATTTTTAAGAAAAAAGGAATTGTAAAAAAACATAAGGCAAAATATAAAAGACATGGCAGGCATAAGGTCTTCTAAAGTTGTTTGCTGGGTAACTTCCGGGATAACAATCAATTGAGAATGAATTGGAGTAAGCAGAGCAAATATAAGTTGCAAAACAATCAAGTCAATGAAAAAAGCACATAGCCTTACCCCAAAACCTGCATAGCTAGCTTTGCTTATTGTTATGTTAGGTAAAATTTTTTCTTCTATAACTTGCTTTATGGTTTCTGTTTGGAACTCCGTTTTGAGTTCCGGTTCAACCGTGCCCCAAGGCTTCCAGCTTTCAAAACCATCTCTCCACACAAGGGTCTCCGGAATAAAAGCTCCCTGATCCGCAAATAACAACATTTGCCTTGGTGACCAAGGTCCGTTTCTTCTTTTGCCCTCTGGTTTAGAGGAATCTATGTAATACCAGTCCATAAGGCTTAACGTAGTAATTTATTTCCATCTAAAATGGTATTCTAAGCCAGCAGCTACATAAGCATCCGTTGTGGAACTGCCAATTATTTCTTGGGTTACCATTGAAGTGCCTCGGTTTGCTATGCCGGTGCGTAAGTTAATGGCGTAGTTTTTGAAAAATGCCGTTCTAAGCCCAAGATTCAAAGCCGCGCCTCTATAATAGCTTCTAAACTCAAAGCGGTCTTTGTAATATTCAGAGGCTGTTCTGCCGTCTTTTAGGTCAATATCTTCTGTGAAAAAGCTGTAAGTAAAACTTACCGAAGCATAAGGCTCAATTTCAATTTGCGGATGTGGCTTGAAAACTTTCATAAACATGAGGGAAAGCAAAAATTCATAGCGGTTAAAGTTCCAATGCGAGAGTTCTTCGTAAACATCTTGGGTTGTGTCAATTTTTGCCTTATGCCCGGAGCGGTGAAATTCAAATTCCACACCTATGAAATCGTATAAAGAAGCACCTATATATGCGCTATAAAACGGCGAAGAATCTTCAATAAAACTCCATGCGCTTGCCGAATCCCGAACATCACGGTAATTTTTAATCCTTGAATTCAACTTGCTTCTATACCAAGAATCTGGAGTTAAGGGGACTTTTGCTCTGCTCCATCCAACACCTATGCCAAACCAAATATCGTGCATAGGCTGTTCTGCAAAATACTCGTCTGGTTCCATTTGCTTTGCCGCCCGTTCAGAATCCGAGAGCCTTATCTGCGGAGTGCCGCCAAACCAGTCGCTTGCTATTTTCCTCACAAGTTTTGCAGAATCTTGAGGCATGGAAAATACCGCTATTCTAATGGGTTCGGAACTGCTTTCGTCAAAAAGCAAAAACCATAATTTATCGTTTTTTATGGTGCTAAACAGTAAATTCTTATCTTTCAAATTGCGTAATCTGTCAATGACGTGCGGGTTGCGTGGGCGTAAGTCTTCACTTTGCAAACGGGAGTCCAAATTTGCATTCAGCCATTTTGCATAAAGAGAAGCGGTAGTGTCCCGTTCCCAATCGCCTGCTTCATAGCAATGCGGGGTTCCTATCTTCTCGTTTTCGTAGCGGAGCGCAAAACAAAAATCCGCAGGTGAAACAAATTGTTTGCCATAACCCCAAAATAAAAATTCACCATCTTTCCAAACACTAGGTGCAGCGTATAAGTTGAGAGTTAAGAGTTGAGAGTTGAGAATTAAAAACAATAAGAAAAATTTCTTAAACCCACTCTCCACTCTCCACTCTCCATTCTCAATTGGATTTATATCTTCTTTAAGCATTCTGCTACCGCCGCTTTTGTTGCCTTTATAAATAAGTCCCTATTAAAATAATCGTTTTTTATTGGCATTTGTGCAGTTGCCACACCGCTTCTCAATGGGATTTGCCTTTTGTTATCCCAGAGCGTAAATGTGGCTATTATAGAGAGGTCATTGAACTTCTTTTTTTGGCTGATTTCCAAATTGGCTTTTGTGTAGTCGTAAAAATTTTCCGCTTCCAAATCACCGCCAACGGTATATTCGTGAATTATAAAGAGATAATCTGGGGTGCCCCCCCTATTGTCCAAAACGGCTATGCCTTGTTCCGGCAATCTTGCCTTTATGAAAATTGTTTTATCCATTCTCAGAGTTTCTTTTGCAAAAGTTTCCCTATCTTTTTTTGAGATAACGGAGGAATTCCATTTTTTCTGAATTTCATCAAAGATAACGGAGTCGGTTAGGGTTTCCAGTTTGGAATAAATTGAATCGTTGTGGATATTTAATTTTTCTACAAACCAAGCTGCACGGGTAAGAATAAAACCATCGCTCAATTCAACAATGCCAATACTTTCGCTTTTGTTTGGCGGTTCATTGTAAAATTTATGCGAGTTGGTAAAATTCTGGGAACATGATATGAGCATGGCAAATATAAAGATAAATATCAAAAACATTCTAAACTCCCCATTTTTCGCGGTATGCTTTTATGCTTTCTTTGTGTTCTTCCGGGGCGTATTTTAGAATATCGTTTATGGTGGCTATTGAGTGTGCTTCTATTCCGTATTTTTCTTGAATTTGTTGCAACGCGCTTTTGCCGTCCCCTAGTTTTTCCTTTCTGTCTATTGCAACTATTAAACCAACAACTTCTGCATTTGGAATCTCAGACATTATTTGCATTGTTTCTTCTATGGATGTGCCTGCTGTAATTACATCTTCTATTATCACAATCCGTTTTTTTTCTTTGTAGGCATCGCCTACTAAAACTCCGCTTTCCCCGTGGTTTTTTGCTTCTTTGCGGTTATAGGTAAAGCTTACATTTATGCCATAGCCTCTATGCAAGGCTAGGGCGGTTGTGGCGCAGAGCGTAATGCCTTTATATGCGGGTCCAAAAAGATTATCTGCTTTGCCTGCAAAATGTTTTTCAAAAATTTCTGCATAGCATCCGGAGAGGAACGAAATTTCTTCGCCGGAGCATATAGTTCCCATATTCACAAAATAAGGGCTTACTCTGCCGCTCTTTGTGATAAAAGAGCCAAATTTCAGTGCTCCGCACTTAGCCAAGAGCGGCACGAATTCATTTACGCTTGTTAACATCGTCGTCTGCAGGTTTGTTTTCCCAGAGCTTTTTTACCGGGTCATAGCCTTTAACCTCTGCTTCTTGTTTTTCGTACCATTCGGGGTCGCGTTTGGTTTTGTTGTACAGAATCAAGTTGTACACCACGCACACACACAGTATTACCACTACTCCTCTAATATTCTTTCTAGAACCCATGAATGCCGCCAGCAGCAGCATAAGGACAGCTATTAAGCCAAAGTTGTAGTGAACAGTATAAAACTCTGTAAGGACGTCAATCATAAAATCTCCTTTAATTTCTTTTAACGGATATTGTATAAGGATTTGGCGGCGCATTCAATTTAAGATCGCTAATTCCTATGTAAAAATAAACCATGTCATCCCTAGTAAGTGCCGTATCAAGAAGATAATCCGTACCGACTCTATAGATAAAAGTATTGATTTTATCTTTTTTTAATACAGCAAATGTTGTGTCTTCTACTCCATTGAATCTTTTGATTGTAACATCCAGAGGCTCACGAAAATTGTCTATCGTTATGGTCAAAACATCAGCCGCTTTCAATTTGATTTTGTAATAATCGTCCATATCATAAATTGTTCCGGTTTCTTTAATGACTTTATGGTCTAAAACTCCGGCAAAAGTAGTTTCTTCGCTTGCAATCTCATTAGCAGTTCTCCAAGCATCATTTACTTCACTGTCTAATATTCTGTAGGTTGAAAAGTGGAGTGTGTCTGTTTTTCGAGTATAGTCATCGTCGTTTTTCACATTTGAAAATACTATTGAACCCCCCATAATTTCCGGCTTAAAATGAGGCAAGCCTCCGGGTGTAGTATCGTGAGTTCCTATGAAATACAATTTATTGCCTGATGGATTGTTAGGATGTACCTGAATTATATTATCTTGGGAAGAAGTTATGCTATCCACATCTACAATCTTTGAATCAAACTCGGCAACGAGGGTGTCAAAGGGGGAGATAAAGCCAATTCTGCCGCCGTTTTTCAGTTTTGGCGGAGAACCATCCTGGGAGCCGCAAGCAAAAAGCACTGCTGTTGCGGCTATAAAAGCGAGAAATTTTATTTTGTTCATAGGGATAATATAGAAATATTGAAATCTTATTCTTGAAATTTAAAAATAGCTGTAACTGTAGTATTACTACTTTCTATGGTATTTTCATCTTCAATGGATTTCCATTTACAAACGAAAAGTTGTTTCCGAATGGCCTCATCAAATTCGGCATTTTTTGTTGTGCTATGCATAATGTCAACTACGGTAACTTCACCATTTTCGGTGATTGTAAATTTTAGTAAAATATTGCCTCCAAAGTATAACCCCTTATCCAAATATTTGAAGTAAGTACTTCTTAAATCTAACATGTTATTATCTGCAACGGTTTTAATTTGTTTCGTCCCCTAACACCTTACTGGCGCGCATCCATTACGCAACGGACAGAGTACAAGTGGAAAGGACTATAGGCATAGTCAACTGCACTGCTAAAGTAACCGTGTATTTTCCACCAGTAGGCGTTATTATCTGATGAACATGCTTTTGTTCCTCTACCAAAAGTAGTGCAATTCGTAGCAGTCCACCAATAGCCAACTGCACCGATAGATACATAGTGCAAGGGATCATAATAGCCATAGCCGCCCGGTAGAGCTGCAAAACCGTAATCATCCGTACCATTGCCAGAACTTGCTTCGCGGCCCTCCCAGCCATTTGTAGCCTTTAGCTTTTTTCCCGCTATTTTTTCTCCGCCTGCGAATTTAATCAGTACAGTCCATTCCTTATGAGTGGGCAAATGCCAACCGCTTGGGCAAACTTTCATTGCTGTTGCCCAGTAATACAATCTGCCGTATTTATCGCAATAGTATAGTGCTTCATCGGCCAATATTGCTTTACTGCCTTCGCCGTAGCATTTGCTACCTTCTGCATCATAATTCAAATTCTCCGCCATCCAGGTTTGCGTACCTATTTTCACGGCTTTATATACCTTGCCATCTCTGGAGTCATTAAAAGAACTTTTCTGCTGAGCAAAAACAGTCGCGCTAAACAATGCTAATAATACTATGATATTTTTCATTTCAACTCCCATAAATATGCAGCAAAAGCACCACCTTTCGCATTGGTATAATTATTTCCAATAACATCTTCTCCCGTCCAAAGAGTGCAGTGCCCAGAGGCCATGAAACCGGGCTCGCCATTAGGCATTTTTCCTGGCCATATAGGTCTCATAATATAAACACCTGTCTTGCCTTTAAATTCTTTTTGCAAATCTGCTAATGACTTAGGGTTATAAACTATATAATCAGCTTTTCCCCATTTCTTCCACAACCAATGTCTCATTCTTTCAGCTGTAAGTATCACATTTTTCTCATTTAAATTATTAGCAAGAGCTATTTCGAACCATTTTTCTTCTGGATTTTTTCCACCTTTTAAAATCTTGCCATTTGTTATTTTTTCTAATACTATTGTTTCTGTTGTAATTACATCTTTTTCTTTTATAGTTATTTTATTATCACCATATATATTTATGTTTATTCCTGAACTTAACAATGCAATTGAAAGTCTTGCGGCACAAGCATCTGGGATTTTATAATCTTCTCCGAAAAGAAAGTATAATACTATACTTGGCACTTCATCTGTATATTCTTTGTCACCTTCTCCTCCATCATTTTCATTTTTTTTCTTTTTCGGATACCCGCGAAAGATGTCTTCCCATTTAGGTCTTATACACTTAATAGAGGTAGTTTTGCCTTCACATTTTGCTTCTATTTCAATGCCACTCATTTTCATTTTCTCCCAAAGTGAACCTTTTTAAGTTCCCAAAAATGTATCTCTTTCCGTGCCTTCTTCATTCAAATTCAAAGTATATTCTTTAAGTGCATTTGCAAACACCACTTCATTGTTGGAAACGGTTCCTTTCAAATCAAGCGTTTGGGCAGTGCCAAACAATAGTTGCCCATCTTTTCTTTTTATTGTAATACTTACTATATCGCCATCTTTGTAATTTTCTGTTTTAACATGAAGGTTTAAATCCACATAAAATCGAGATTTGTCGGACAATCGTCTATGATCTTCTCCATAACTCCAATATATTTCCTTAATTTTTCCCGTGCTGGCTCCCGTACCTTGCGCCGCTTGGTCACCGCCAGCCGGAACTAACGGACTCACTGCCGCCCCCTGCGGCATCAACCCATTGCCGCTTGGCACTGCCGCATTCTGAGCACTGCCGCCGCAACTCATAAGTCTCTGCCCGGCATCCGTTATCTCAATAACACCTGCCCATAAGCACATACACTTGCTGCTATCCAGCAAGGCCGGCTGGCCTTTTACCAAAAAACTCATTTTGCCATTGAGCCAAGGGGTGGTAGTGTTGGGATTAGAACCCATTGAGCATTTTAGTTTGGCTCCCTTGCAAACATAATAAGGCATGGGGGCAAGATCTCTTGTTATTTTTTGCCCCATACGTTTCCCCCTTTTAAACCTGAACAGCATCCTATTTGAGAATGATTATGACAGCGAAAATGATTAAAACTACGAGATTCTCGTAGTAGCTTTCTAGTTTCTTCATCTAGAAATTCTGTAAATTTTATTGTCATTTCTTTCATTGTCATTTCTTTTATTTCTGTTTCTGCTAACTTGAAATAATCTATAAATTTTATAGACATTTTTTTGATATCTTTTTTCAGACATTCCGATCTATCGACTAAATCAGCACCCCACACCCGAGATGTTATTGAACCAAATTCAAGTTCATCAAGAGACACATTTGATGGCAGAAAATATGTGAGTAATTTTTTAAGAGGTAATCCCATAGAAATATCATAAATAGTATCTCCAAAAACAAATGCATCTCGCGGGAAAATCAATGAATCAATAAATAAACTTCCATCTTTCAAATTTCCAAACAAATAAACAGGTTTTCTCCTCAAAAATAATTCTTCTGAAGCCAGACAATTCCAATTTAATGGCAAATGTTCCCTACCTATGAATATTGCAATGTTTGAATCTATTTTTGCATCGTTTTTGAAAACGAATTCTATCGCCACGTTTAGTTCGTAAAGATTTGTCTGCTTGGAATCACTGGCAGGGAGCAGATTTTCTATAGTCCCAATTGCAGCAAAGCCGTTCTTAATTTTGATCGCTTTGATTGGCTCCCTATTTTGGACTAATTGTCGTTGCAACTCGCCGAAATCTTTTCCTGCTCTCTCTGCATAGACTTTAAATAATTGCATCCAATATTTGTAAAATATTATATCGATGCTATCTAAATTTTTAAGACTATGATAAAGAGTGCCAATTGAATGAAGTATATATCCATTAATGGTTGTGTCAAGAGGAGAGATATCTAATCCACAGTTAAAACATCCTCCTAGTATTTCTACTTTTTCATAATGAGGAAAAAAATATCCTCTAACTTCTTCGTATTCTTTAACTTGAAGAATACCATTTTCATGCTTGCCAAAAATCAGCATAGGTCTATGCCGAAAATAGGGTGATACTGGTTTTTCTTTTACTTCAAGATATTCTTTTCTAAGTGTATCGGATACGGCATCCAAAACTTTAATAATTCTATAACGAGATGAACAGATTTGTTCTTTGTACTCTTCATACGAAAGAGCAACAGGGCGAGGACAATTTTGCCTTTCAAGCACTGCCAATGCAGCAAAATCAGGGATAAATTCTTCGCAACGTCCTTTGTAAAAATACTCCATTGGATTTGTTTGCGCAAAGCAAAGTGAGAAATTAAAGTATATAAACAGAAAAAAAGTTAATCGCATTGCTGTATCCTTAATAAATTTTTTACGTTGGTTTGCAGTAAAAATATATTTGACGTCCAAGAAATATTTCAAATAAAACATTTGCTTTTTCTGCCAGAGCGGACTTCGTTTCTTCCGAAACGTTACGTTCGCTGGGGTTTCTAGGGTAATTTCCTGCAATATTTTTAAATTCTTCTCTTATTGCGTCTATTAGCTCAGTTTTAACCTCAACCCCTATCTTTTCTTCGTATTCAAATTGAAGGTCATAAGCCTCTACTTCAGTGTAGATATTTGTTCTTTTTATATTCTCAAATATTGCCGCCTGTTCTGGTTTTCTTTCGCTGTGCGTTACTCTATCCGTCCAATTACTAATTTTCCCTTGCCATGCATGCACTAATTCATGAAGAAGAAGAATTTCCAGCTGGTTATCAAATTTTCGCAACTCTTCACCGTTTAGCCCTGCTTTATTTCCAAAAAACTCATTGTTTAAATTGATTTTAATAAAAACGTTGCCTCCTTCAATTGTAGTTACAGCTAAACTTCCATTAGGCATTAGATTCCCAGGTACTTCTTCAAGCAGATTTCCAATTTGTATTTCTATACTAATTCCTTCAATTTCTCTCAGCCATTCTGCATCCATGCCATGATTGTTAACATTATCTATAAGTTTTTTAATATATAAGCTACCATTGAAAATAGCTTCTTGCGTTTTTTCTCTATTTCCTTGCATTTCTCTAAGCATTTCTGTAACTTTTAAGCCTAGGCTTACTACTTTTGTTTTCACAGACACTGTTTCCGTTGGATTCTTCAAATACGGCATTGCAACGATTTCCTTGCCTATCCACTCAGGCTTTATTTCAAAAGCAATAATTTTTTTCCCTTCCTTGTATTCCATATTGCTTGTATCTATATTGCCATTTTCACCTACCTTTATTGCCCATTGTACCTTGTTGCCGTTATTTAATTTACCTGCATCCTCGTCCTTGTTGCCTTTGTTGCTGTTAATTGCCTCATATTCTATTTTTTGCCCAGGTGCGGCTTCGTCCTCGCCAACAACGCCCCTAATCAATGTTGAATTAGAGGTCTCTTGAAGAACTATTGTCTTTTGCTTGACTTCATTAGTATTTTCAATGTACGCCATCACAAATATATCTTTGCCTTCCCAATCCTTGTCTATGTCAAGAGTAATTTTTTCGCCTTTTTTATCTTCACCAATCAGCTCTATTATATCAATATTATTACCTACCTTTACAGCCCATTTAATTTCCCTATCGCCTCTATCTTTATTGCACTTGGCTTTATATACTATTTGCTGCCTAGGATAAGTTTTGTCTGCACCCGTTACTTCCTGAACACCTATTGCATCTCCTGCTCCCGCTCCTGTGTCTTGTGGCATCAACCCATTGCCGCTTGGCACTGCCGCATTCTGAGCACTGCCGCCGCAACTCATAAGTCTCTGCCCGGCATCCGTTATCTCAATAACACCTGCCCATAAGCACATACACTTGCTGCTATCCAGCAAGGCCGGCTGGCCTTTTACCAAAAAACTCATTTTGCCATTGAGCCAAGGGGTGGTAGTGTTGGGAATGCAGGGCATTTCCTGCAACCTGCCGTAATTCGCCGCTGTTGCCGAAGCCACCGCTGGATTGGCCAAAGATTTACACTGACCGAAGGGCTTTATATTAACTAAGGGTTTGTGATCCATGATACCTGCCATAGGCTGACCACACAAATTCACAGGCTTTTCTAAATGCATCACCTCCAAATCCGACTGATCAGAACCCATTGAGCATTTTAGTTTGGCTCCCTTGCAAACATAATAAGGCATAAAAGCAATATAGAAAATTTTGGGGATTATATACCTATATAAATATTACGCATTGCTGGACACGACGGCGGGAACTTTTGAACTATGGAATCCGTCCGGAGAGTTTGAATGGCTGAACGAATGCGCGAATGTTATGTGGAGTTCAATCGGAGGATTGTGTTTAAAAGAAATACCTGATACCCTGGGCTTTGTGCTTTTGAAAAATGGAATTGATACCTTGGCGTTGAGGTATATGCCATATGAAGTATCCATATTTGAATTAGGTCTTATGAATTCTAGGTCGCCAATTTTTAAAGGAAGCAGCATAATTTCAAAAGGTTGGATATATTTGATTAGCGAACAAGGGCAAGTTTCGGAAAAGCCTTTGGATGTGTGGGTTTACGAGATGGGTAAATTTTATGATTCATATGGCAATAAAGTGTATTATAAATTCTATGATTAAGCAAAGCAAATTCTATATTATGTACACCGTGCCAAAGTATTTTTTAATTTTATTTTTCTCCGTAGCATTGGCTTGGTCGGCTAAACCTATGGAACCTTTGACAAACTACAATGTCATAATGATTCACGGAGCGGCAGATAATGTCTCTAATGGTTTTGAATGTAGAGATGCTACAACGGATGCTTATACTTTATTTAACACTCACAAAAATGACACTACGGGTCGTGCCCCTTGGCAAATAGGTGGAGCTCCTGGCATGATTGGCTCTTATACAAACACGGATAAATTGACATACTGGCTTGATACCAGAGTGTTTGAGGATACAGTGCGTTATGGCTCGGATTACATCTACATTCAACGGTCTTTTGCAAACCCAGCGAATTCTCCTAAAAACAATGCTTATGAGATAGGGTATCCCAAATGGCAATGCGGAAAGCGTCGCTCCTTGATAGAAGAAGCACAAGAGGTAAGAGCGAAAGGCAGGGAGAACTTAGCAGATTTACGTAAAAATGCGGCAAATCGCGATAGTCTTCCCCCCTCTCGCAATATTCTAATTGCCCACAGCATGGGTGGCGTAGCTTCCCGTGAGTATGTGCAGTTTTTCAGCTTGACTTTAGAGGAATATATTGCTATATTCAAACCAACAGAGGGTGAAGTAATCCCTAGATAATTAACAGGGTGAACTAATCGCTAGATAACAACAAAGGTAAATTTAGCCCCCTTGTCAAAGTAAGGATTTTTTGCTATATTTGTGAAGGTTGTTTTTTGTGATATGCTATGAATGAGTTTAAGGTTATGAAGAAATTGATTTGGCTACCTTTGGCTGTAGCTCTGTTGCGGATTTATTTTAGGGTTTTGGGAGAAAATTATGCTAATGCCCAATTTTAAGCGAAATTTGCTCATATTTGCATGTTTTGCCATATTGGGCTGTGGTGATGATGGGTGGAGAATTAAC
>LIUI01000056.1:5471-19954 GCA_001462235.1 Fibrobacteria bacterium GUT307 | reverse complement strand
TAATTTTATCTGTCGAAGTCAGGAGTTGACGGCAAGGACAGCCGCAATGTGAATTTGGAAAAGACCTCGCAAACCGTTTCCGTTAAAATAACCCGCCCTTTTGTATCTGATTTTCCATCGGAGGCATTTTCAAGCACATACAATTTTTCATTCAGCAAGACATCAAACAACCGCATTTACTGGAACCCCCATTCCCCCTGCATATCCAACTGCTACGGCAATTCCGCAGAAACAGCCTTGCGTTCATTCCCCCAAGCCTTGGCCGAAGCCCAGAGAGAGGGCTTGGAAATAAAGATGACGGGCGGCATTTGGGAAGCCAGCGATGAGCACAGCATTTTCCCCGTTGGCCTGGAATTGGTAGGCACCGAAAAGCCATTCTGGGAACTGCAATCTTTTTCCGAGATTCCCGTCCTGGATGTTAAGAATTATCCTATATGGATAGCGGGCAAGTCTCCCAGGCGTTTCACAGGCCTGCACATAACCGGCGGGAAAACAGGAGCCTTGTCCGCTTCAACAGAAAAGCTTGAGCTTTTGAATATGGCCTTTACGAACAATGAATCCAATGGCAACGGTGGTGCATTGCATTACGGCGGCAAAGGCCTGCTCATAGGCAAGACATTGCTTTTTGAGAATAGCAAAGGCAATAAAGGCGGCGCAGTTTTCATAGACGGCGATGCAAATATTGAAAATTTGGTTTGCTCTGGCAATTCTGCCCAGGGCGAGGGCGGCTGTTTGTCCGTCCAAGGCAGTCTTAAAATTGCCAATGCCGTTTTTCATGGCAACAAAAGTGCCAATGAGGGCGGCGCATTCCACGCCAAAACCGCTTCTGTTTTTAATGCCACGGCTACAGGCAACGCATCAGGCGGTGGTAATGCTTTTTCCGGGACTTCCGGCAAAGTAAGCAATTCTGTTTTCTGGGACAATTCTGGGGGCGATATTCCTTCTTCGTGGGTTGCGGAATACAGCTCCTTTGCCTCCAAGAGGAACGGGACAGGCAACATAGCAGGCGACCCTAAGTTCATGGATGAGAAGAACGCTCCAGGGACAGCCCACTTTTTTGGCTACGATGCGGGGCTTATTCTTGCGGATAAATCCCCTGCTTTGAAGGGTAGCAAGGTTGACGGTGTTCTTGAGCAGGATTTGCTTGGGACGGATAGGGGGAATGAGGTTGCTATGGGGGCGTATGGGGATTATGGCGATGATGGGAATACGTTTCAGTATGGCAAATGGTCTTACGGGCAGTTCAAAGCGACGCCTGCCCAATATTTATTCAAGAATTTGCCTTATCAGGAAGCCATAGATTATGTGGGCTACGGCGGCTACGGACGCGTGATAAAACGCCTTGTGCGCAAGCACAGCAAAACCAAAATATCTCAGGCCACGGTTCGCATAACTGTTTTGGACAGCAATTTCAAAGCGTATCCGGATATTAAGTCTGTTGATGTTGTTTTTTACCGCAATGGTGAGGAAAATGGGAAATATGTGTTCCAGACATTGAACCATGCGTCGCTTGGGCCAGACTATGACCCTGAAAAGCACGGCAGGCTTATTCTCTTTTCCAAAGACCCTGAAGACCAGGGCATTCGCGGTAATTTTTTAATAATTCATATTAAAAATGACACCGATGCTTTTAGATACGAGGTTGTGGAATGGTAAAGAAAGTTATTGTTTGCGTTTCTGCTGCCTTTTTGGCTATCATATTTTCGGCATGCAGCAGCAGACCTGAGCCTAAAGAAGAAAAGTTAAACCTTGTAACTCTTGGCTATGAGTGGACGCAGATTACCAAAGGCCAGCCTTTCCCTTGGAAGGAAATGGATGGCTTTTTTCCAAGCAATGGCCATCCTTATGGCTTTGACAGGCATCCGAATCCCAAACCTGGCAGCAGAGAGGACAGCGTTGTCTATGTTTCTGTCCCAAAAGGCGGCAGCGGCAAGGTTGCTTTGAAAATAAATCAGGATTACGGAAGTTCATCGCAACTTTATGATTATTATATTTGCGAGCCAGCTTATCCATATAATGCCATATCAAGCATTGAAAATCTGGAATATGCTTTTGCTCCAAAAGACTCTGTGGAAATAGTTGCCCTTTGCAGGACAAGCGAAGGCAGGCCTGAAAAAGTGCAGGAATTGCATATAAACTCATACAAGTGGAAGGAATATGATTTTTATGTTTATATTTTGGGGGATGAAAAAGCAATCAAAGACAGGGAAAGAAGTCAAATAATGAATAGCAATGAATTTTGGGATTTTTTTGATAAGGCTTATGGGCAGGCTATTGTAAAGCACGGCTCTCCATATGGAGAGTTTGTTTCCGCAGGCACTGTGAAAATTAAAAACAGCCCTGAATCGGCTGAGGAATCCCTAGACAGGAATTATATCCTCTCCAGGGCAAATGGCAAATATGAAGATGCAGATACTAGCTGCTTCGCTGGCGATATTTTGGAAATTAATGAGAAAATAATTTCTAGAACTGCAGGCGGAGGCACAAAAAGGAATCTTATTCAAGTGGCTTATCCCGCCAAGCGTTTTTGGCCATTGAAAGCTTATGACAATAAAAATATTCAAATTTGCGGCGAGCCAACTGATAGTCCTGTTGGCCGCATTTTGGAATTGGAGCCTATAGCGGACCCTAAATGCGTGGCAACCAAAGCCTCTGTGACTTGGGATGGAAACAGAAAGGTTTGGAGGCTAAAATATAAAAATGGACACGAGGAAGACGCCACTACATCCAATGTAGATGCAAAATGCATGGTTTTTGCAGAGACTGCTTTAAGCGACAAAATAGGGGAGTCCCCTGGCGCGGCGGCGATAACATGGACTTGGTCGCCGAAAGCATCTGTTGTTTTCTTGCCGTGGAATGGAAATTTGACTGCAAAATTGGCTCTCCACGAACTGGGGCATACCATGGGGCTTGATGATCTTAACGAACCTTGGCTTTCTAAAATACCTGATGATACTCTTAATCTTAGTGAAAGTGTACTTATTATATCAAATGCAAATTCCGAAGAAAATAATTTAATGCATAAAGACTTGGATTCAAAAGCTTACAAGCTGCGAAAAAGAGGCGTGCTTATTACAGATACAACAAAACCTGGCAAAGAATATCAATGGGATTGTTTTCATAATAAGGGAACTGAATTTTGTGCAATGCCAACTAGAGATCCGGATTTCCTAGAACAGTTTTTTAACGATTATGAGCACCGAGAGTTATATTTCCGCTAGGAGATTTTATGAAAATCATTTTGACATTAATCTTCGCCCTATCGCTTCTCGCCACAGCCAGCGAGAAATACGGCGTTTACGATTTGCAGGGAAACCGCGTTTCGACTTTTGAGGCGGAATGGTTTGATGTGCCCGAAAAAACGAAGCAGGCCAAGCAGAAGAATCCGCACAAGACTTTGTATGTGTCTTCCCTTAAAAAAGGCAAAGGCTCCAAGCCTGCTTCCCGCTACCGCTACAAAGCGGAAACAGGAGCCTATATAGAAGCCTCCAGAAAGGAAACCTTTTCCGTTTGCCCTGAGAAAGAAATTGAGGGCATTTGGATTAGTGAGCATTCGGTTTATTTGAATGAAGCGAATTGCCTTTCCATTCAGGCACCCAACCTCGCGGGGACCTTCCGCATACTGTTTTTGCAAAACAGCGGGCTTACAGACACAATCCGGGTTTTGGTGGACCAGAGCTATATACAGATGGGAGATTACTCGCATAAAGTATGGGTTACCGATTTGGAATACTACAAAGGATATATTGCAGATGACTTACTTGTAATTTATGCCCCTTTTCTTGACAGCGAAAAAACCGGGTACTATAAAAATAGAGCCTACAGCCAGCCTCTTATCGTGGACAAAACGAAATTCACAATGAGGGATGCCTGGCATTTTTCCAAGGGCGGCAATTATATAGAATTTTCGCCTTTCGATTTGGATGAATACCCGAAAAACGAAAGGTTTGAGGAATCGATGCTGCCACTTATAGGGCGTGGTGGTGTTGATTGGAGATTAGCGAATGAGCGCTCAAAAAAAGAGGATTTGGACACTGCATACCGCATGGTGGACACTCGCAATAATGTCGAAAACTTGGAAAAGCTTATACTCTTGGGTGATCCCAATCCAGGTTATTATACTCCCCATACTTTTCTCGCTTTAGATACATCTGCTTCCGGATATAGGTCGCCATTTGATGAAGAATGGTTTTTTTTGATGCGTGCTGGTGCCTCTACCCGCTATTATTGGGGAGATGAAGAAGATTTGAAAACGGTCTCTCGCTATGAATGGGTAAATCCTGTTGGCTTAAAACCTGTCGCCAAGAAACAGCCCAACGGATTCGGGCTTTATGATATTATAGGCATCGCAAAAGAGAAAGTTAGATATTTTAATAGAAATGGATACTGGGATTCCATGTCATCATCTTGCAATTCTAATCTAATCCCCGAATGTTCTTTTATAAGAAAACTAGGACCTTTGGAAGAATACATGGAGCCGGCAAAGACCATTAGAAAATTCGAGATAAAAAGCGGGGAAGCTATATACACTGATGTTTACTATCCGTCCAAATTAACTACCCGCCCAGTTACCTATGAGGGTTACCGTTTACTCCGCAAAACGCCAAAGCTGCATAAGCTGGAGAAGCTTTAGTTAGCCGCCTTTCAGGAGGGAACAAACGCAGGGCGTTTGCCTATCTTTTCAGAGTCTTATACTTGATAGGCTTTGGGTTATCTGCATCTATGCCCATGCGTTTGTGGTAATCGGCTTCGTAGTCTGTCCAGTTGCCCTCAAACCACGTTGCTTTGGAATCACCTTCAAATGCCAGAATATGCGTAGCTATGCGGTCTAAAAACCACCTATCGTGAGAGATTACCACAGCGCAGCCGGCAAAGTTCAAAATAGCTTGTTCAAGAGCTTGCAGGGTTTCAATGTCCAAATCGTTTGTCGGTTCGTCTAGCAAAAGCAGGTTGCCGGGAGTTTGCAAATTTTTTGCCATCAAAACCCTATTCCGCATTCCACCGGAAAGCTGCGATAATTTTTTTTGCTGATCGCTGCCCGTAAAATTAAAAAGACCGCAGTAGGCACGAGCGTTTAATTTTCTCTCGCCTATTATAATATCTTCCCTGCCACCGGAAATTTCCTGAAAAACGGTGTTGTTATCGTTCAAGGATTCCCTGCCTTGCTCCATGGAAATGATTTCTACTGTTTCTCCAAGTTTAAAAGTGCCGGAGTCCGGTTTTTCTTGCCCTAAAATCATTTTGAACAATGTTGTTTTTCCTGCGCCGTTTGGCCCTATTATGCCAACAATGCCGGAGCGCGGCAATTGAAAATTCAAATTTTCGTAAAGCAGTTTATCGCCGAATGCTTTTGAAATTCCGTTTGCTTCTATAACAATATCGCCAAGCCGTTTGCCGTTTGCTACTGCTATTTGCGCAACTTTATATTGTTCTTTTTTATCTTGGCTCAAAAGTTCTTCGTAGGCTTTTAAGCGTGCTTTGGATTTTGCCTGCCTTGCTTTGGGGCTAGACTTAACCCATTCCTGTTCCCTTGAGAGCCGTTTTTGCCTATCGCTCTCGCCCTTTTCGTCTTTACGCATTCTTTCTAGTTTTTGGTCTAGCCACTGCGCATAATTGCCTTGCCAAGGAATTCCGCGCCCGTGGTCAAGTTCCAAAATCCAGCCCGTTACATTATCCAAAAAGTAGCGGTCGTGAGTTACCAGAATAACCGAGCCTTTGTATTCCTTTAAGTGCCGCTCCAGCCAAGCTACGGATTCCGCATCTAAGTGGTTTGTAGGTTCATCCAGCAAGAGCAAATCTGGTTCTTCAAGGAGCAGGCGGCAAAGAGCAACCCTGCGTTTTTCACCGCCGGAGAGTTTTGTAACCTGCCAATCGCCGGGTGGGCAGCGCAAGGCATCCATAGCAATTTCTACCGAGCGTTCCAAGTCCCAAAGATTTTCCGCATCTATTTTATTTTGCAGTCTCTCCATTTCTTCGGAGAGTTTTTCCATTTTTTCGCCTTCTGCTTCGCCCATAAGCATGGCAACTTCGTTATAGCGGTCTAAAATCTTTTGTTTTTCAGAGACCGCAATCATTATATTTTCTTTAACGGAAAGTTCAGGGTTTAACTGCGGTTCTTGAGGCAAGTAGCCGGCAGTCCGCCCGTTTTCTAGCCAAGCCTCACCTTGAAAGTCTTTATCTATCCCGGCCATTATGCGAAGCAGCGTTGATTTTCCGCTTCCATTAGTGCCAATTATTCCAATTTTTGCACCGTAATAAAAACTTAAAGAAACCTCTTTAAGCACTTCTTTATCCGGTGGGTATTTTTTGCACACTTTGTGCATATAAAAAATAAACTTTTCAGGAGCTTTGTTTTCTGCCATGGGGAATAAGGTAGAAATTTTTTGGTTACTCCGCTGCACTAAGATAGAAATTTATGAAAACAGAAAATTATGTTTCTGCTCTCCCGGGCGGCAACGGCAACTCGGATGGCAGTTTCAGCAATGTTGGCGACCTCGGCAGCTGGTGGAAGTCCAGAAGAACTGCTCAATTGTTCGATTTGATGTTCAAGAGCATAATCAAAGATGCAAGCTCATCTGCGGTGATGCTAGCGTATCCGAGCTTAAAGGCATGGCTTCCGCAATTTACTATATTTAACATTCTAAAATAAAAAGGAAGAGCATCATGGTATTCTCAAGCATAATAGCCGAAGAATTGAAAATTGAAGAGCACCGCGTTAAAGCGGCGTTGAAATTAATGGAAGAAGGCGGCACTGTGCCGTTTATTGCCCGCTATCGCAAAGACCAAACCGATAATTTGGACGAAACTCAATTGCGCGATATTCAGCACAGAAAGGAATCACTAACAGAACTTGCAGAACGCAAGGAAACGGTTCTCAAAACTATTGAAGAGCTAGGTAAGCTAACTCCGGAGCTAAAAGCTCAGATAGACGCCTGCCGCGATAAAAACCTGTTGGAAGACATCTATGCCCCCTATAAACCCAAGCGCAGCACTCGTGCCACCATTGCAAAAGACAAAGGCATGGAACCGCTTGCAAAAATAATATGGGAACAAGAAGAAACATCCAACTCCGCAGAAACCATAGCAATGGCATTCCTTTCCGAAGAAAAAGGCGTTGCAGACCCTGCAGCTGCAATTAAATTTGCTCTGGACATCCTGGCAGAAGACGTAGCAGACAATACGGAGTTTCGCGGTTATTTGCGCACTCAAATTGAGAAACAGGGCAAAATGGTGTCTAAAGTTAAAAAGGAATTTGAAGGCAAAGACACAAAGTTCAAAAACTACTACGATGTTTCCGAAGCCCTTGGTGCAATACCCAGCCACAGAATGCTGGCAATGCGGCGTGGCGAAAAAGAAAAGATTTTGCGTTTATCCATAGAGGTTCCGGACGAGGCTTTAGTAGGCTACCTTTGCGAAAAAGTTATCAAAAGGGATAGTGTTTGGAAGCCGCACCTGCAAGCAATGTGTGCGGATTCTTGGGAACGCTTGCTAAAACCGAGCTTGGAAAGCGAGGTTCGCCTCTCTTTAAAAGAAGCCGCCGAATTGGAAGCCTTCAAGGTGTTCAGCAAAAATTTAACCGATATTCTTTTAGCTCCACCCGCAGGCCATAAGTCGGTTTTGGCTCTTGACCCCGGCTTTAAGAGTGGGATTAAGGTTGCCGCCCTAGACGAGAACGGCAAGTTCATGGATCATGGCGTAATATACCCCCTAGAACCGCAAAGAGAAATTTCAAAAGCCGCAGTTTATTTGGCAGAACTCGTGGAAAAGTACGATATTGATTTGATTTCCATAGGCAATGGCACCGCAAGCCGCGAAACAGATGACTTTGTAAAGGAAATTTCTGGCAAGTTAAAAAACAAGCGTGGCGAATGTCCTGTAAGTGTTATTGTAAATGAATCAGGAGCCTCTGTTTACAGCGCAAGCGAACTCGCAATCAAAGAATTCCCAAAGGAAGATGTAACCACAAGGGGAGCAATTTCCATAGGGCGCCGCCTCCAAGACCCATTGGCAGAGCTTGTAAAGGTAGAGGCAAAAGCCATTGGTGTTGGGCAATACCAGCACGATGTAAATCAGCGTGAACTGCAAAAACGTCTAGACGAGGTTGTGGAATCTTGCGTGAACAAGGTTGGGGTAGATGTTAACAGCGCAAGCCCTGCATTGCTCGGCTATGTTTCTGGCGTTAATAAGAATTTAGCAGATAGTATTGTTAAACACAGAGATGAAAAGGGTACATTTGCAAGCCGTGAGGCCTTAAAAGATATTAAGGGTTTTGGGCAAAAGGCATTTGAGCAGGCTGCCGGATTTTTACGCATCCATGGTGCAGAAAACCCCTTGGATAACAGTGCCGTTCATCCGGAAAATTATGATTTGGTTGAGAAAATTGCAGAAAAAGCCGGCACTCCGCTAAACGAGTTAATAGGCAATGCTGCGGTTTTGCATTCTCTCTCTGCAAAAGATTTTACCGACTCAGAAAAGGGAATAGGCAAAAATACGGTAGAAGATATTTTGGCAGAATTGGAAAAGCCGGGGCGCGATCCTCGCAAGGAATTTAGTTATGCCAAATTCAATCCCAAAATCAAAACCATGCAAGATTTGATTACCGGCAGTTGGCTAGAAGGCGTTGTGAGCAATGTTACGAACTTCGGTGCCTTTGTGGATATTGGCGTTCACCAAGACGGTTTGGTGCATATTTCCGAGATGAGCGATAATTTTGTAAAGGATGCAAAAACCGTTCTTACCCTTGGCGATGTGGTTAAAGTGCGTGTTGTTTCTGTTGATGTGCCAAACAAGCGCATTTCGCTTTCTATGAAACAAGAGACCGAGCGTAAGGTAGGCGGTGGTGGGAAAATAGGTGGAAAGGGAAAGCATCCAACGCCTGCACCTGCTTTTAAGGCAACAACTTTAGCAGATTTAAAAGCGCGTTTTTCTGGCAAGGCTCAAAAGCAGGCTATGCAAAATGTGCCAAAAAAGCCGGCAGCTGCCGCTGTTAAAAAAAGCGATGTGATGGCTAGGTTAAAAAGTGCGATGAAAGGTGGGTTGTAGCCTTGGCCTCTCCGGAGCAATTAGCCTGGCTTGAAAATAACCACATTTTTGACAAGGATGCGGCAATGCCGCCGGTAAGGGATGTTCATGTAAAAAAGTTCAAAAAAAAGAAAAGGAATGCCGCACTTGCAGACCCTGCTGCAGACTCAGAAATAGATTTGCACGGAATAGGTTTGGAAGAGGCTCTTTGCAAAGTAGAGTTAGAGCTGGATTTAGCCAAAAAAAATAAATGGAAATGTATTCGCATAGTTCATGGCATAGGGGAAAAATCCGGCGGCGTAATTCGCAAGATTTTGGAGCAAAAATTTCGCTCGGAATGGAGCGGTTTTGTTAGCGAATATCGTTATGAAAGGAATAACAAAGGTTCTAGTTTGGCAATACTTGGAGGAAAATAATGCAACATTTCACAAAAATGCAAGGTGCGGGCAATGATTATGTTTACATTGACTGCAAAAAAAACACCCCCGAAAACCCAGGTGCTTTAGCCCAAAAAGTTTCCGACAGGCATTTTGGCATTGGCTCGGATGGGCTTGTGCTTATTTTGCCGCCTTTGAATTCAGAAAATCATGCTAGGATGCAAATGTTCAATGCAGATGGTTCCGAGGCTGAGATGTGCGGGAATGCAATTCGCTGCGTAGCACGCTTTGTGCGTGAGAGATGGAACTTAACAGAGACGCCGCTTAGAATAGAGACAAAGGCCGGAATAAAAACCATAGAGACAAAAAACGGCGAAAATGGATTTTTGGCCTCGGTTGATATGGGTGAGCCGGTTTTAGAAGGGGAGGCAAGGCTTAGGGGCAGGGATTTTGCAAAAATCTCAATGGGAAATCCTCATGCTGTTACTTTTGTGGATTCGGTTGCAGAGGCTCCTGTTTTAACAGAGGGACCGGTTTTGGAAGTGGATAAGGAATTTCCAAAAAAGTCAAATATTGAATTTGTGGAATTTATTGATGCAAAGCATATTAAAATGCGTGTTTGGGAGCGTGGCGCCGGTGAAACTCTTGCTTGCGGAACGGGTGCCTGCGCTGCGGCAGTTGTTGCCATGCTAAAAAAGAATGCAGATAGGGTTTTAATTGTGGAGCTTTTGGGTGGCAATTTAACCATTGAATGGAGCAGGGAAACAAACCGCGTAATTATGGCAGGGCCTGCGGAATTTGTGTTTGAAGGGGAGTTTTAGAGCGGCGGACCGGGCTCGAACCGGCGACAGTCAGCTTGGAAGGCTGAAACTCTACCTACTGAGTTACCGCCGCGCATCCATAAATATAGCAAAATTTTTTATCCTTGTCAAATACAAAAAGACCGTCTGGCAAGCGCCAGACGGGGGAACCCACAAAGGAGTAAAAGGTTCCACTTAAAACTTTTACCCATTTATGAGAGTTAACGCCGTTTGCGGTAGAGTATTGGCTTGCGCCAACATACTAGTCGCCGATTGCACCAGAATCTGATTCCTGGTGAAGTTCGTCGTTTCCTTGGCAAAATCTGTGTCCCTGATACGGCTTTCTGCATCCTGGGTGTTGTATTCCAAACTTGCGATATTGTTAATTGCGTATTCCAAGCGGTTGATAAATGTACCTATCTTAGCCCTTACGCCACTAACGCTTTTGATAACCTTTTCCAAATGATCAATGCACTCAGTTGAGTTATTTTGCGTTTTAATGTTCTTGGTAGAAAGACCAAGAGAGCCTGGGTTAAGAGATATATATGTAACCGTCATTTCGTTTGCCCATTTGCCACCCATGTTGCTGGTGTAATTTGGCCCTATATGCAGAGTATAGGAGGCGGCATTTGTCATGTCGTTTTCTACCATGCTTTTATAGAGCCTTGCCAAGCTATCTTCTATGGGCGGGGCATTATTGTTGATTATTATTTCTGCTCGTTCCAGAATACCATTGAAGAGTTCCCTCTCTTTGTAGCTTAGGTCACCTGCAAGGCTTCTGTCCACTCCGGCAAGGGCAACAGATATAGCATCAATATAAAGCTGAACCTGCTGTCCTTCTCCCGGAAGGTCAACTCCAGCAGGTGTATAGGTTGCCAAATCATAAAGAGCCTGCAAAACAGGGTCAAGAGCATTCCTAGCATCATCGTCGGTAATTCTATCTTGCCGCCCTTTAAGAAGGGTATATTCTGCTCCCAGTTCGTTTTTTAAAAGATTTTTATCTCCTATTGCGCCAAAACTCATATTTGGATCTGCAGACCAGTTAAGCATATTTTTGCCGTTATAGTCTGTTGTTTTGGCTATGCGAGCTATTTCTTTTGTTAGCTCCTGAAACTCCAGGTCCAAATACTTGCGTTCGGTGCTTGTTAACGTATCGTTAGCAGACTGAACTGCAAGCTCGCGCTGGCGTTGCATAATATTGGTGATTTCCGCTAAACCGCCTTCGGCAATTTGCAAAGCTGCAATGCCGTCTTGGGAATTCTGTTTTGCTTTTCCCAAGCCACGAATCTGAGTTCGCATCTGCTCGCTCATCGCGAGGCCTGCGGCATCGTCTTGGGCGCGGTTTATCCTGAGGCCAGTGGAGAGCTTTTCCAAACTCTTGCCCATGGCCGTGTTATTTTGAAATAACGCATGTTGCGTTATCATCGCGTTAACATTGTGATTGATTTTCATAACAAACTCCTTTGATTGTTAGAAAAGCCCCAATCAAAAGCTTTTCATGTGTTTCTGATAAGTATCTATGCGATAATCGTGCCAAAAACACAGAGTTTGCTATAAAAAACGATTTTTTTTTGTTTTTACTTAATTTTTTTAGTAAACATCATCGTCTTCAACATCTGCAGGAGGAGGAGAGCCACCGTAACGGTCGCCTTCTATTTCTACCAATTTTGAGGCATTTGTCCAGTCTGCGCCTCTATATTTCTCTTGGTCAACCTCTTCCCATTTTAGGCGGGTTATAACTTCGCCTGTTTTATAGTCTATATATTCCCATATAAGGCCGTTTTCAGATTCTTTATCTGGAGGGCCCCAGAGAAGGTTTACTAGGTTTTTGTTCATACCCTCGGCTATATGGCCTGCTAAGAAGATTTTTTTCAACTTAGCGTCTATACCGAAGCCTTCTTGCACAACATCGTAGTTGCGCTCGTCTGCCTTGATGCCCCTTTCTACTAAAATGGGCGACTGCTGTTTATTGGCGCAAGAAATTAGCGCGCCGGTGGCTAATATGGCTAAAAAGATTTTTTTCATACCTAAAAAATAGTATTTTTTTGTTTGTGCGGAAAGTTTTTTTGATATTATCCCTATTTAGCATGAGTTTTGCTACCAATATGCCATATTTGGTGTTTGGCCCTAATATTGAATATGGAGTATCCGGAGCAGCCGCCCCTGCAGGCTTCAAGGGTTCTTTTGTTCCGCAGGCAAATATGAATTTTGATTTTTCTTGGGTAGAGCCGTTGGGGGCAGATCCTTACGGAATTCAAAGATTAAATGAAATGAATTATATCAGATTTTTTGCAGGTGCAGAACTTTCCCCTTTTTATGGAACTGTAAGGGCAGGCTTTGGTTTTGCTCCTTTGCCCCCTCCTTTTGCTATTTTAGAGCTTCGCTTTGTTTATACAAATGAAAACTTGCTCTGGAGCGATGTAGAAATGCCAATGAGGGCGAGTGAAAGGCCAACTACAAAAGATAGATGGAATGCCGGCTATATATTTGATAATCTTTACAATCATTCATCATATTCGCAAATACAGGCTTTTGATGTGCAAATTGGCGGAAATTATCTTTCGAAAAGACTTGATATTTTCTTTTTTTTGGGCTCTGCTCTTGTGGATATAACGTCTGATTATGACAAAAAGAGTTTTGACTATATGCGGGGCATCCCTCTTTATAGTAGGGATTATGTATTTACAGGGGAATTTTCTTTCTTTTATCATATTGATAAGGATTTTTCATGGGAAGTAGAATTATCATCCATTACATCTGGCAGGCGGTTTAGGGGGAATTATGATAAAGAATCACTCCATTATTCCACTGCATCAACAGGCCCTCTGTGGAGATTTAATGATGGTAATTCTTGCCTTTCCATTAGCCCTGGTTTTTTTGTGCGTGGCAATAACGATCGTAACTTTTTTGCAGATCCAATTAAAGAGAGAATTATATTATCTGTTCAGTTCAAACATTTTTGGGATTTTAGATTTGGCAAATGAATTTAGAATCCAATAAACAGATAATTTTATCCAGAATATCAAAAGCCTGTGAACTTACGGGGCGAGATCCTGCGGCTATCCGTCTTGTTTGGGTTAGCAAAATTCAGCCGGTTTCTGCTGTGGAAGAGGCAATCGCTTTGGGTGCAAGGGAGTTTGGCGAAAATAGGGTGCAAGAGGCTTTGGAAAAATTTTTGCCGCAAAGAGAAGGCGTTATTTGCCGGATAATTGGCCCTGTGCAAAAAAATAAATTGCGAAAAGCTGTGCTAGCAGCGCAGGCTATAGACAGCATTGCAGATTTGGAAAGCGTGCTTAAACTGGAGGCTTTGTGCGAAGAGGCGAATAAAAATTTGGAAATACTTTTCCAGGTAAATGCCTCTGAAGAAGCGACTAAAAGCGGGCTTTCCATGCAAGAAGCCGCAGATTTTTTGCACGCTTTGCCGGAACCAAAAAGGCTTGTTTATAAAGGCTTGATGACCATTGGCAAAAATACCGGTAACCCGGAAGACTCAAGAGTTTGCTTTGCTTTTTTAAGAAATTTGAGAGATAAAATTTTTAATTCGCACTCAAAATTCTCAAATTTCACAGAGCTTTCAATGGGCATGACAGACGATCTGGAAGTCGCCATAGCAGAAGGCTCTACCATGCTCAGAGTGGGGACAGCGTTGTTTGGGAAGAGATAACCGCCAACTTCAAAGCCGTTGCAAGTATGTCTTACATTTTTTTCTACCTTCTTTCTTATGCAAGAAGAACGTACACTTGTATCCTTTGACTGGGCGATTAAATACCTGCTCAGGAACAAGGCAGATTATGTAGTTTTGGAGGGCTTCTTAACCACCCTGCTTGGCAAAGAAATAAAAATTAAAAACCTCGTTGAAAGCGAAAGCAATAAAGAAGCCAAAGACGACAAGTACAACCGCATAGATATATTGGCAGAGGAAAGCGACGGGACTTTAATCATAATAGAGCTTCAATTCACGCCCGAAATAGATTACTTCCACAGAATGCTTTTTGGCTCCAGCAAAGCCATTGTGGAGCATATTGGCGAGGGAATGAATTACAAAGAAGTGAGAAAAGTGTATTCGGTGAATGTGGTTTATTTTGACTTGGGTTCGGGCAGGGATTATATATATCACGGCACCACGACTTTCAGGGGTTTGCATTACAATGACGAGTTGCAATTGACGGAAGAGCAGAGGGCGGAGTTTGCCAGACTGGAGATAAAGGATATTTATCCTGAGTATTACATATTAAAGGTTGACCGTTTTAAGGATGTAATCCAGAACAAGATAGACGAGTGGATG
>LIUI01000056.1:4071-5315 GCA_001462235.1 Fibrobacteria bacterium GUT307 | reverse complement strand
GGATGTATTTTTTGAAGAATTCCAAGATAAAGCCGGAGTTTAACGCTCCTGGCTTGGAAGCGGCTAATCAGAAATTGGAGTACAGCCGTTTGAGTTTAGAAGATCGTCTTGCCTACGATAAGTATGTTGACATACGCCGCAGTAACAGGAGCAGTCTTTACACCGCCAAGCTGGAGGGCAGGGCTGAGGGCAAGGCTGAGGGCAAGACGGAACGCAATAAAGAAGTAGCCAAGAATATGAAAACCAAAGGGCTTGATGTTGCTTTGATTTCTGAAATGACCGGGTTGTCGGCTGAGGAAATAGCTGGGTTGTGAAAAAGATTACGCTCGTCGCTCTCTTCCTTTTTTGCAGGAAGGCACCATGCAACTAAAACGCCTGTCAAGGTGGCGGCAGCTACTCTCCAAAATTACAGCAACTCGCCATAACGCCTGATAAACGCTTTTTTCAGGCACGTTGCAAGACCCATATACAATAATATAGTACCAGCCAACCATGCAAAATATACGGGCGGCAGCGGCAACAAACCTATTGACTTGCCGAATTCCGTAAATGGTATGCATGTCAATACACCTATACCGGTGAATGTAAGCGTCATCAGCGGGAACGAAGCACGGCTCTGTATGAACGGCAATTTAGGTGTGCGAATCATGTGAATTACAAGCGTTTGGCTCCACATAGACTCTACAAACCAACCCGCTTGGAACACCGCAGCATAAGCTGCCATCATTGCAGGATCGGTAAGTTGATGGAACAGCAGCGGGCTGCTGAGACCAAATAATTGAGCCACAACAGGCGGACATATCACAAAGTACATCAATAGATAAGTAGTAAGGTCAAAGACAGAACTTGTAGGGCCTATCCATATCATAAACTTGCCCAGAGAAGATGCGTCCCACTTTCTCGGTTTTGCCAAGAACTCTTTGTCAACATTATCCCACGGTATAGACGTACATGAAAGATCGTATATCAGGTTCAGCAAGAGAATGTGAATGCTCAACATTGGCATGAAAGGCAAAAATGCGCTTGCCGCTAACACGGAGAACATATTGCCAAAATTTGAGCTGGCTGTCATCTTGATATACTTAATCATGTTGGCGTAAGTTTTGCGACCCTCGATGATGCCCCGTTCAAGCACCATCAAATCCTTTTCCAAGAGGATTACATCTGCGGATTCTTTGGCTATGTCCACAGCGGTATCCACCGAAATGCCAACATCGGACGCCTTCATTGCAGCGGCATCGTTG
>LIUI01000056.1:0-3956 GCA_001462235.1 Fibrobacteria bacterium GUT307 | reverse complement strand
TCGTTGATGCCGTCTCCCATGTAGCCAACGCTATGGCCGTTGTTGCGCAAAGCCGTGACAACCCTTGCTTTCTGCTGGGGAGAGAGCTTGGCAAAAACATCCACTTTTTCAACAACCTTGCCCAATTCCTTATCGCTTAATTTGTCCACATTCCAGCCGTCCATAATGCGGTCAACGGGAATGCCTACATGACGGCAAACAGTGCGTGTAATTTTGTCGTTGTCGCCTGTAAGAACTTTCACGCCTACGCCATTATCTTTCAAAGCCTTGATCGCTTTGGCAGTTGACTCCTTTGGCGGGTCTAGGAATCCTAGATAGCCTATCAGCGTCATATCAGACTCATCGGCAACCGAAAATTGCCCAACAGGCGATGGGTTAATTTTTTCTGCGACTGCAAGAACCCGCT
The DNA here is from genome assembly GCA_001462235.1 of Fibrobacteria bacterium GUT307. Taxonomy (GTDB): domain Bacteria; phylum Fibrobacterota; class Fibrobacteria; order Fibrobacterales; family Fibrobacteraceae; genus Fibrimonas. Next base: position 3,550 of record LIUI01000056.1, on the reverse strand, counting down.
ATAGACAAGGCGAACAATGCCGCTTATCACATTGGAACCCATAAACGCAAGGTTTGAGGTTTCGGTCAAAGAACCGAAATCGGAAACCATTTTTACAGCTTTAGGAGTTTTTTCAACAGATATGCTTTCGCCTGTGAGTGCCGATTGGCTGATGAACAAGTCTTTGGCTTGAATTATCCGCATATCGGCGGGCACCATATCACCTGCCGATAAATGCACAATATCACCCACAACCACATCTTCAAGCGGAATTTCCTGGCTTCCGGTTTCTTGCCGCGAGAGACCTTATTGTTGCCGAAGTTATCACGGGACTTCTCCACAAGCGTCTCGTTCAGGCCTTCTTGCCTGGTTCCTAATTCACGGAAAAGCTCTTCAATTTCCGCAGTTGCAGCAAATTTCATTCTGCTGCGCACTCCATCTTTGCGAGTCATTTCCGTGAAATTTTTTTTGCTCTGTTCCTTCATGGTTTTACTCCTTTTCCCATTGGTTTATTACCCTGCCAAACCCTTGGGAAAAACAAGGCATAGCAAAGTTTGCACCATCATGGTGCGGTTTTTTATTGAAAAAATGAAGTGACACACCTTGTGCAGGTGTAAATTGAAAATGTATCAGGGAGTTGGACTACTATCTACTTGGAGGATGTAGAGATTCTAAAACACAACGTGCCGTAGAGCCTATATATATAGGCCTCACAAGAAGCGTTATGTTGTTCAAGATTAACATTGAAAATAAATTTAGAAAAAAAATAAAATCTTGTCAAGGGTATTCTCTATTTTCTCTATTTTAAGGATAAAAAAGCGTAAATCTAAACTCCGACTTTAGATTTACGCCTTTTTGTTTTTCTATATTAGCAGAATGGCTAACAGGAAATACCTAGAAAGAACGCTGGGGCCGGACATTTTGCGAATATCCGGCAACGATAAAATATTGCTTATAAACGGGCCCCGGCAAGTAGGCAAAACTACCATCTTGAAACACGCCAAAACGCCCGAGCGCAAATATGTGACTCTGGATAACAAGGCAGACCTTGCATTTGCAAAAGCAGACCCGAAAGGTTTTCTTGAAACATATTCCCCGCCGGTTATCATTGATGAAATTCAATATGCACAGGAACTCTTTCCGTATATCAAAATGCTGGCAGATGCCTCCAATAGGCGTGGCCGTGTATGGATGACCGGCTCCCAGCAATATGATATGATGGAGAAAATTACCGAATCTCTTGCGGGCAGGGTGATTATTATTGATATGCTCGGTTTGTCAATTTACGAACGCAAAGGACTCGGGCTCTCGCAAAAACCCTTCTTACCTTCCGCAACGCCGCCATCCAAACTTAAACGCCGCAATATACCGGATACATTTAAGATAATATGGCAGGGTTCGTACCCGGACGTTATTTACAGAGATGAAAAAAGCCGAAAGGATTTTTATGATTCGTATATTCGCACATACTTGGAAAGGGATGTGAAACAGCTTATAAATGTAGGGGATGAGGTTGCATTTTTGACTTTTCTCAAAGTTGCCGCAGCAAGGACAGGGCAGGAACTGAATGTTGCGGATATAGCAAAAGATGTTGGAATTTCACAACCGACGGCAAAAAAATGGCTATCTGTTTTGCAAGCATCCGGAATAATTTATTTTCTGCAGCCGTATTTCAAAAATATAACAAAAAGGTTAATCAAAAGCCCCAAGATGTATTTTTTGGACACAGGCATTGCCGCATACCTTGCCGGCTGGACTACGCCGGAAGCGTTGGAATGCGGAATATCATCGGGTGCATTTTTTGAAACCTTTGCAATCAGTGAGATTATAAAATCATATTGGCACAATGGGGAAAAACCGAATTTATATTTTTTCCGAGACGAAAAAGGCCACGAGATAGATTTGCTGATTTATAAAAACGGAAAATATTATCCGATTGAAATCAAAAAACACGCAACCCCCGACAGGAGTGATATTTCTGCCTTCAAAATTTTTGCCAAATTGGAAAAGCTCGGATATGGTTGCGAAATATGTCTCACTTCCGAATTGCAGCCTCTGTCCCCTGATGCTATGGCGATTTCTGTGTGGGATATTTGATTAACTGGGCTGTCGCTCACGGGTCAGCGTGTCATTTTTGCAGATTTACTATCTTTGCAATTTTACAGCAGAGGTTTATAATGAGTACTTCTTGGAAACAAAAGATAGCAGAAGCCCCCCGTTTTAGCGGAACTGGGATTGAGATTGTGAAAGTCCTTGACGAAAAAGACAGGCATGTAGCTTGGAAGGTTTTTACAAAAAAAGGCAAAATCCGGTCAGACACAACTTTTTCAACAAGAAGCAAAAGCTGGTCAGGAAAAATCTACCCAAAAAATACGGACTTGTACCAATTCGGCGATCCGACCGAATTCTCCTCATCGTATGCGCCTGTGTATGCAACGAGGGCAGAATTGGCTAAGATTGCTGGGTTTAAAGCGGGTAAGGAAACGAAGAAGAAGCCTGCGAAGAAGGGTTGATACGCCTAAAATTCTGGCTATAGCGGATTTGGATATTTTTTTATCCAGTAAAACTTTTATCTCTGCTTCCCTGCCTGTTAGCTTTTTGGCTTTTGATTTGCTGCTAAAAGCCCGAAAACAAAGGTGAGAACTTTGCTGGGAATATCATCGTTACTTGTGCTGTAGTATTGCTTTCTTTCGCTAATTTCTTTGATAAAGCTCTTAGTTGCATTGCATTTTTCATAACAAAACCTCTAAATAAATACGCAGAGGCTTTTCTATGCGAAATAGCTTGGCGTATTTGTACAATAATAACAAATTTTTGTCTGTGCCGGATATGTATGCTTTAATCGCTTCTGCAATAACTTGAATATCCAAAGAATTTCTTTTTTTTATAATATCGCAAATCGTTCTTTCTTTATTGTATGTTTTCACTATTTCTCCAAAATGATTTTCTATTCTGGTTATTCCAAGATTCCATAAACTTCGCTTTACATAAACGCAGTTAATATTTTTATCGCATAAAGATTTGGCATGATAACCAATAGGAAATGTAATTGTATATTTGAGCGGAGTTCTGGTCTGTTAAATTATGTAAATATAAAGCTGTTGTATGCGAAAAAATTCCTTTTGAATAGGAATGCTGCAGTATAGCCATTTCGTCTATATTGTTATTCGGCAATGAGTATATTCCTCTGGCTTCCTTTACCAATTTTCCAGATTTTACCATTGAATTCAAATAAGACCTTGCTATGCCAGCAAGTTCTATTTGCCTAGTGCTGGCAAGTTTGCTACCATTAGCAGTTATTCTTAAAATTTTTTTATCAAATTCTTGCATTTAAGGCTCCATTTACAATGACACTATAAATATATAAAATGTTAGTGTGGTTGTATATGCTAAATTAACCTTTGCCATTTGGTCTTTTTTGGGGATGGGTTGTGCCTATTTCTTATTTGTTTGGGGGTGGGGTTTGGGGTACTTTATCTAAATAAATTTGGAAATAAGTGAAATTCCTTCTAAATTAACTGAAATTTTAATCTTTGCCTCTTTTGCCTTATCTGCCAGATTTAGCCAAAAT
>LIUI01000055.1 GCA_001462235.1 Fibrobacteria bacterium GUT307 | reverse complement strand
CAAATTGCCAAGCGAACTCAGCGGTGGAATGAAAAAGCGGGCTGCCCTTGCCCGTGCCATAGCTCTTGACCCGGAACTTCTTTTTTGCGACGAGCCAAGCGCGGGCTTAGACCCTGTAACAAGCCGTTCCTTAGACGATCTTTTGCTTTTTTTAAGCGAATCCTTAAAACTTTCAATTTTGATAGTGACCCATGAACTTGATTCCATAAAAACAATAGCCGATAAAATTTTATTTTTAAAAACCGGCGATGTGCTTTTGGATTGTGATTTGAATGTAGGGTTGGAGAGCGAGATTGCAGATGTTAGAGAGTTTTTTAGCCGTAAATCTACTGTCTGAACCGATTTAGGGGATTTTAGAAATGCCTTGCCAAGTCCACAAATTTTTTCTATATTTGCAAAGTTGCAAAAATTCTTTTAAGTGTTAATCAAGCCCTCCAAGCCTTGTGTTCCCAAAGGTTTAGTGTGGTAAATAAAACCGGGAAAAAAGGAGTTCATTTATGAACATAACCGTCTCAAGATCCGCATTATTGGCAAGCCTTGCGCTTGCCTTGGCATCAACAGGCTGCTCCAGCAAAAAGACTGTGGCAGACATAAAAGGCGACGAAGAAGTAGTCTCCATCCGCAACGAGCTTCAGGAGCAGTGCAACAAGGATTTCATAGAAAAGAATTTCTGTGGAATAGGGCAAGGCTCCTCCGACTCCGAATCGATGGCCTCCCAGGTGGCAAGCGTCCAGGCAAAGGAGAACCTTGCGTCGTCTGTTCAAACATCGATTAATGCCCGTGCCAAGACTTTTGGCATAAATGACCCAGACGGCAGTGCCTTGGAAGGCGCAGCAATGCGCGCCATAGCCAATGTAGGCGGCGAGATATCTGATATTCGCACGCAGAAAATACGCACCATGTACAACAAGGAAGAAAAGAAATACACAGTCTATGTTCTTATAACGTCTTCCCGCGATGCCGCCTTGGAACTGGCCAAGCAAAAACTTCGCTCAAGCCAGGAGCTTGCCCAGATACAGCGCACCCTGAACCTAGATGCCAATGTAGAACGCATACTTGACCGTGAATAAGAATGCTCTGATCGCCAGCCTCGCGCTGTTCAGTGCCGCCTTCGGTTCCGAATGCGGCCCCGATGAGTTTGTTGGCATTGGCACAGGAGCGAGCGATTCGGAGGCATTGGATGCAGCCTATTCCTTTCTTGCCCGCCAGGTTCATTCGTCGGTCAAGGTGTCTGAGAAATACACCAAGAGCCAGAATGTATCCGATGGCAAAGAGAATTTGAGTTCTGATTATCTCTCCCGCATGTCTGTGGAATCCTCGCTCTCCAACGCCCACGATGCTCGCGTTCTTCGCATAGAGCGCACTGCGGGCAAAGCAAGCGTTACCGTTTGCATGAGCCGCGCGAGTGCCGCCAAGGGTTTTGCCGAGCAGCAGCGTTTTACTGCAGACTCTCTTGAAATATCGATTGATGCCTTGCTTGGAGTTGAGCATCCCAGGCATAAAAACGAGGCATGGCAAAAAACCCAGATTCTGTGGGACAGGTTTGCGAGGCTTCATTCAACGCTTGAAGGCCTAGGCATGGCAAGGGCAGATTTATTCGATTCGGTTAATGCAATTTATGCGAAAGCCAGAGAAAACCGCATGGATTACTGCAGAACTCAAAAAATTTATTGGACAGACTCGGAAGACGACTGTTCCAAAGCTGTTTTTGCAGAATTGTCCAAAAATATGAAGATTGAAAAATCCGCCTGCCTCAGCGGGCTTAATCTGCTTTTTTCTTGCATTGAGAAATGCAAATCCTCCAATTTTGGTGTTGAATGCACTCTTGAGCCTTTTTTGTCCGTGGAATCTTGCGGCGGCGAATCTTATTCGCTTCTTAAATCCAAGAAAAATATAGTCGGGAACGATATGAGCAGCGAAAACAATGCCAGGGAGCGCCTTATTGAAAATTTATTGCAAGCAGTTTTTTTAAAAGAATGGGAAAAGGAAATCAAAGAATGGGTACCGCGATGCGTAGATTAGCTTTGCTTTTTGCTCTGCCGCTTTTTTCAGCTGTTTTTTGCTTTGCTGAAAATTCGGTTAAATTACCCCTTCCCAAAGAATTGCAGGCGGCAAATCTTCCTTGGTTCGCTTTGGATATGAAGGATGGCGATGGAACTTATAACGGCGTAATCAACAATGACAAATTAAAGGAAGCAATCAAGCAGAAAAATGGTAAAAGGGTGGTCTTTGCCTTTTTTGCAACCTGGTGCCTTCCTTGCCGCGTGGGCTTGAAGCTCTTGGGCGAAAAGAACGATGAATTGAAAAAGAGAGGGATTCTTGTTGTTTTGGTAAATATTGGCGAAAGGGATTACTTTAAAACAGACAAATGGGTCAAAGAATATGCTAAGGAAGGCTGGCCACTCTGCTTTGACAAATACAACAACCTTCCAGAGAGCTTTGGCTTAACCAAGCAGGGCGTGGAAATGCCTTTGCCTGCAACCTTGGTTCTTGACCAGAATTTGCGCCCCCTGATGTTCATAGGGCAAGAGGGCGATGACTATCCACAACTTCTATGGGACAAACTATGAAAAAAATATTGTGTACTTATAAGAATGATGATGCGAAGACGATGAGGAATGTTTCTTTTGTTTTGGGCGGTATGCTTTTGGCCACGGGTATAGGAGTGCATATATGGTTTTAAGTTTGTTATTTAGAGCGTTGAGCATTGCATTTTTGCTTTTGTGTTATTTTGGTTGCACTACCGGTGAACGCGATAATCCTTACGATCCGGGCGGAACTAATTACCAAGGTTCCACTGAAAAATCCAGCTCGTCTGTCCGCAGTTCGAGTTCCTTTGGCGGTGTTAGCACCTGCGGTGCTAATTTTAGGACCGTAGAGATAGGCACCCAAGTATGGATGGCAGAGAATTTGAATTGCGATGTAGCGGGCAGCAAATGCTACAATAATGAGCCTTCCAACTGTGCTCAATACGGTCGTTTGTACGATTGGAATACTGCAATGAGTGTTTGTCCTTCGGGTTGGCATTTGCCAACCAATTCGGATTGGGATAAATTGTTCCGTTTTGTTGACGGTACAAATGGCACATCAAGTCCTTACGATAGCCCTACGGCAGGCAAGCACTTAAAGGCTAAAAGTGGTTGGAGTAGTTGCGGTCCTTCTGGTTCTGGCAGTTCTTATTTGTGCGAGGACACCTACGGATTTTCTGCTCTGCCGGGCGGCAGCGGCATCTCGGATGGCAGTTTCGTCAGTGTTGGCTACCACGGCATCTGGTGGAGTGCCGGCGAGGGCAGTAGCGGCTACGCCTACTACAGGCGCATGGCCTACAACTACGACGACGCGGGCTGCAACGACGGCCGCAGTAAGGACGGCTTGTACTCTGTTCGTTGTTTGCAGGACTAAGCGGAGTTCAGACAATTTTATTATATTTACAATAATGAACTTGGAAAGGAGTTTTTATGACCGATGAAGAATTTAAAAGTGCAATAGCGAATTCGCTTGATAGGTTATCTGCGAGTTTAGAAGCTACAGATATTAGGCTATCTGCTAAAATTGCGGATTTAGTTGAGGAAAACAAAAAGCTGGCAAAGCAAATAGGTGGAATAAACGATAATATTGGCTACCACGCAGAGCAGTTCTTTCAGAATGTATTTACAGAAAAAAAGATTTTTGGTGGGATTAAATACGATGATATAATCTTAAATATGGCACATAAAGAAAAAGGCGAAGGAGTAGAGTTTGATATTGTTTTGGAAAATGGAAACTCGTTAGCTCTAATAGAAGTCAAAAACCGAATTCATCCGAGTTTTGTACAAAAGCTGGCGGAAGAAAGAATAAACAAATTTCGTGAATATTTCCCGAAATACAAAGATTTTGATGTTTATCTCGGCATAGCAGGTTTTTCTTTTGATAAAGCGGTCTTGGAAGAAGCTCAGAAATACGGCGTAGGTATAATCAGGCAGGTAGGCGATGGCATTGAAGTTGATGCAATAGGTTTAAGGGCGTATCGTTGAAAATTTCCTAAAAAAATCATTTTCCCCAAAAAAATCATTTTCCCCCTTGACAAGATTTTTTTATTTTTCTATATTTAGTGCCGATTATGACTTTGAGCAACATAACATTATCTTCTAAACACCTGTGCTGTCGAGTGTTCTCCAGCAACAGACTGTGTTGTTGTTGCTAAAATTTCCAAGAAATCTTGTATTTCACTATTTCATTATTCCACGGTGTGCTTCGCACCATAAAAGAGGCAAAGTTTCCATTTAACCAATAACCTATGAGGTTTCTATGAAAAAGTATCACCTTGATACGCACGCTGTCCATAAGGGACTCGTCTCAATCACCGCATTTTTCTTGCTGGTGCTCATTCTGGCTTCTTCTGCATACGCACAGAAAAAGGTCACCTTGCTTAATGTCTCATACGACCCTACCAGGGAACTGTATCAGGAATACAACAAAGTGTTTGCCGAGTATTACAAGGGAAAAACAGGCACGGAAGTTACCATTAACCAATCTCACGCAGGCTCTGGAGGGCAAGCGAGAAGCGTTATTGAAGGGAACGAGGCCGATGTTGTGACTCTTGCCTTGGCTTTTGATATAGACGCAATTGGCGAGGCACGGAAAGGTCTTATAGCCGAGAATTGGATAACACGTTTGCCGCAAAACAGCTCACCTTATACCTCTACCATTGTTTTTCTTGTTCGCAAGGGCAACCCTAAGAACATAAAAGACTGGGACGACCTTGTGAAACCAGGTGTGAACGTGATAACACCAGACCCAAAAACATCCGGTGGAGCACGCTGGAATTACATAGCAGCATGGGGTTATGCACGTATCAAATACGGCGGTGAAGATAAGGCCCGCGATTTTGTTAAAAAACTCTATGCCAATGTTTCGGTTCTAGACCCGGGCGCACGGGGTTCTACAAATACCTTTGTGCAACGCGGTTTGGGAGATGTGCTGCTGGCATGGGAAAATGAGGCACACTTGGTTATCAAAGAGCTTGGCAACGGTAGCAACTTTGAAATAGTTACTCCAAGCATAAGCATACTGGCAGAACCTTCTGTAACATACGTAGATGGCGTGGTGAATAAACGTGGCACAAAGGAAGTAGCCAGTGCCTATTTAGAATACCTATATTCGGAAAATGCACAGCGAATTATAGGCAAACATTATTACCGTCCTTCTAACGAAAAAATTGCCAAAGAGTTTTCAAGCACGTTTGCGAGCCTCCGTTTGCTGACAATTGATAAGGATTTTGGAGGATGGAAGGCGGCGAATAAACTGCATTTTGCCGACAAAGGCCATTTTGACCAGATAATTGCGGAGTTAAAAAAGAAATGAAATTCCCGATAAAAATGAAACGCGACAGGGGAAAAATACCCGGTTTTGGATTAAGTTTGGGGCTAAGCCTAAGCTACATATCCTTCCTTATACTGATACCGATATCTTCTCTTGTCCTTTATGCTGCGAAAATTCCGCTAAAAGAGTACTTTGAGATTATCTTGGACGAACGAGTTATTGCCGCATTTAAGATTTCATTTTTCTCGGCTACTACTGCCGCGCTGATAAATTTTGTGTTCGGCTTTATTATCGCATGGATTTTAGCGCGGCATAATTTTTTTGGAAAGAAAATAGTTGATGCCTGTATAGACTTGCCTTTTGCTATCCCCACCGCCGTAGCCGGCATTTCGCTTGCTCAGGTGTTTTCACCTAACGGTTTCTTGGGGAAATTTCTTGCGCAGTTCAATATCTCGCTTGGATATTCAACTGCGGGCATAGTAATTGCGCTTGTCTTTATTGGGCTTCCCTTTGTGGTGCGTACCGTACAGCCTGTTATTGAGGAGTTTGATAGCGTGGTAGAAGAAGCGGCGGCAAGCCTTGGGGCTAATTATTTCCAGATTTTTTTCAAGGTTGTTTTTCCTTCGGTATTGCCAGCTCTTATTACCGGAACGGCAATGGCTTTTGCCCGCGGCCTTGGTGAATATGGATCCGTTATTTTTATATCCAGCAATATGCCGTATGTAAGCGAAATAGTTCCGCTATTAATTATAAAAAAGCTTATGCAGTTTGATTATGTGAGTGCGAGCGCTATTGGCGTAACCATGCTTATGATAGCCTTTGTCATGCTGCTCGTTATCAATTTTCTTCAAAACAAAATGTTAAAGGAGCGTTCCTAATGGTTAAAAAAAGAATTGTTCAAGAACCGCTGTGGGTAAAGATTTTATTATTCTTTATCTCCGGCATATTTTTATCTGTGTTCATAGCTTTGCCGTTGATAACAATTTTTCAGGAGGCCTTAAAATCCGGGATTGTTGTTTATCTGCAAACTTTCACAGACCCGGGTGTTACATCTGCAATACGCCTTTCCCTGCTTACTATAGTAATTTGCGTTCCGATAAATACCTTTTTTGGGATATTTATTGCATGGCTGGTTACAAAGTACGAGTTCCCGGGCAAGAGAATTCTAATTACGGCTATTGAAGTGCCATTTAGCATATCGCCGGTAATAGCGGGGCTTCTTTTTATTTTCATGTTTGGTGCCATAGGATGGTTTGGAACTTGGCTCATTGACCACGGCATAAAAATCGTTTTCGCTTTTCCTGGAATAGTCCTAGCTGTTCTTTTTGTTTCTTTCCCGTTTGTAGCCCGTGAGCTTATACCGCTTATGCGTGTGCTCGGAAAAGACGATGAAGAAGCCGCCCTCACCTTGGGAGCCTCGGGATTTCAGATTTTTTGGAAAGTGACCCTTCCAAATATAAAATGGGGTTTGCTGTATGGAATAATACTTACAAACGCAAGAGCCTTGGGGGAATTCGGAGCGGTATCTGTTGTATCCGGGCTTGTAAGGGGTGTAACAACTACCATGCCGCTTTACATAGATATTCTTTACGGGGAATACATGTTCAGAGCCGCCTTTGCCGTAGCATCTATTATGACCTTTTTAGCATTGTTTACAATCATAGCAAAAGCTGTATTGGAATATTTCATAGCGGCTCAGAGAAAATCCATGGAGGTAGAGATACAATTATGAACGTTGAAGTAACAAACGTCAGCAAAAAGTTCGGCAACTTTGTTGCCTTGGACAACATCAGCATCAATATTCCCAAAGGGGATATTATCGCTCTATTGGGGCCTTCTGGCTGTGGCAAAACTACACTACTCCGGATTATAGCGGGGTTGGAAACTCCAGATTCCGGTGTGATAAAGTTTTTTGGGGAAGATTTAACCAATAAACAGGTGAAAGACAGGAAAGTGGGCTTTGTCTTTCAGCATTATGCTCTTTTTAGGCACATGAACGTGTTTGAGAATGTTGCTTTTGGGCTTCGTGTTCGCCCACGGAAAATACGCCCGGATAAAAAGACTATACATGAAAATGTTATGCGTCTTATTTCCCTTGTTCAGCTTGAGGGTTTTGTGAACCGTTTTCCATCGGAACTTTCCGGTGGGCAAAGGCAGCGTGTAGCACTTGCCAGAGCGCTTGCCGTGGAACCCACCGTATTGCTGTTAGACGAACCTTTCGGTGCTCTTGACGCAAAAGTTCGCAAAGAGTTGCGAAGCTGGCTGCGCCGTTTGCATGATGAAATTCACGTTACCAGTGTTTTTGTAACGCACGACCAAGACGAAGCTCTTGAAGTCTCGGATTCTATAGTCATTGTGAACAAAGGGAAAATAGAGCAAATAGGCTCTCCGATTGAAGTATGCGATAATCCGGTAAATCCCTTTGTAGCAGACTTCCTGAGCGATGTGAACAGACCATTGATAAAGCAGAAGAAACATTTGTTTGAGACAATAAATGCTCCTGGGCAGGGAATTTAAAGGTGGACTTACAATGTATTGACACGGATTTTCTGATTATAGGCGGCGGCACAGCGGGATGTTGGGCTGCATTGAGCTTTCGCGAGCATTCAAACGCTCGTGTTTTAATAGCAGAAAAAGCCGATATTAAGCGAAGCGGTTGCCTTGCCGCTGGGGTTAATGCCCTTAACGCATATATAGCACCCGGCAAAAAGCCGCAGGATTATGTGGATTACGCCCGCACCGATGCAGAAGGCATTGTGCGTGGAGACCTTTTGCTGACTATGGCAGAGGGGCTTAACCGTGCCGTTGAAAAGCTGGAAAAGCTTGGCCTTACAATTTTAAAAGATGAACAAGGGCAATATGTTACGCGTGGCTGGCGCAACATCAAAATCAATGGGGAAAACATAAAACCTATTTTAGCCAAAGCAGTCTTGGCACAAGAGAATATCACTGTGCTAAACAGGGTGAATGTATTTGAATACATAGTTAAAGACAATCATATTCTTGGTGCTTATGCAATAGATATTGACAAACCCATCCTTTACGTTATTTCTGCTAAAGCCGTATTGTGTGCTACCGGAGGTGCTTCCGGGTTGTACAAACCAAACCATCCGGGATTTTCCCGGCACAAGCTATGGTACCCGCCTTTCAACACCGGAGCGGGACTTGCAATGGGTATTCGCGCGGGGGCAGAAATGACTACCCTGGAAATGCGTTTTATAGCTCTTAGATGCAAAGATACCATTGCTCCCACAGGAACTCTAGCGCAGGGAGTTGGGGCAAAGCAAATCAATTCGGCTGGGGAAGTATATGAAACTAAGTACGGCCTTACAACTTCTCAACGCCTGCACGGAACCGTGATGGAAAACCTTAACGGACGCGGTCCCTGTTATTTGCAAACTATTGGGATTACAAAAGAACAAGAAACGGATTTGATAAAAGCCTATTTAAACATGGCTCCAAGCCAGAGCCTGCGATGGCTGGAAAGCGGCAAAGGGCCAAGCGTGCAAAATGTTGAAATTGAGGGAACCGAACCTTATATCACGGGCGGCCATACTGCCGCAGGGTATTGGGTAAACACAAACAGGGAAACAACCGTGCGCGCTTTGTTTGCGGCGGGTGATGCGGCGGGAGGCTGCCCGCAAAAATATGTGACCGGAGCTATGGTAGAAGGAGAAATCGCGGCAAAGGCAGCGATAAAATACATGGATAAAAAAACACCGGCGTTAAATACGGATGAAGCGATAAAGCAATTACCGAAAGGCAGCAATGTATCTTTTACTGTAGATGATTTGGAAAAAGAAATGCAAGCGATAATGGACGAACACGCCGGAGGAATAGGCACTTCTTACCGTTTTTCGGAAGCTTCGTTAAAAATTGCAAACGAAAAAATTCAAGAATTGGAAGCTCTGTCAAAACATATTTCTGCCACGGATATGCAGGAATTTGTATATATATTGGAACTCAAAGAACGCTTGACTTTATGCAGGTCGCTTATTGCCCATCTGTCTGCAAAAAAAGAAACGGAATGCTATATAAATTCTCGGTTGGAAAACGGAAAAATAAGCATTATTTTACGTCCGTTAGTAGGGGAGGGGGAAATTTATGAGCATTGAAATACGGCAAGAACTATGCACCGCTTGCGGCAGATGCACGCAAATTTGCCCCGGAAGTTTAATCAAATTGAAAGAAAAAAAGGCAGTAATTTTGCATCCGGAACGTTGCTGGGGCTGTGCTTCTTGCTTAAAAGAATGCCCGGCGCAGGCAATAGCATTGTTTCTGGGTGAGGATATGGGCGGCTTGGGTGCAAGAATGACTGTGCGTAAGGAAGGCACGCTCTTGCATTGGACGGTAACAAAGCCGGATTCAAGCGTTCAAACCATTACAACTAACAGCCGCGATGCAAACAAGTATTAGGGGTTGCCTTTTACTTCAGCATTCCCTTTAGTTTTGCAAAGCCTTGCAACACTCCGTTTACAAAAGAGGGGGAATCTTCGTTTGAATATTTGTTTGCTATTTGCACGGCTTCTGAGAGGATTACTTTTATAGGCGTGTCTGTTATAAGCATTTCTGTCATGGCTGTTTGCAAAATTATTTTGTCTATTGTGGAAAGCCGCTCCGGGGACCAGTCGGGGATTATTTCCAAAAATATATTGCGAAATTCATCTCTTCTTTCCAAAACTCCGTCAACCAGCCTCATTCCAAATTCTTGCATATTTTTATTTATAGGATTGCTTTCCAAAATGCCCGGCAAGCAATAGCCGGGGGCTTCTCCGGTTATTTCCATTGCATACAAGAGTTGAAGGGCAAAGACCCGTGCAGGCCTGCGAGATACGGTGGGCATTAAGAAATCCTTTTATGCAAATTTGCCATTTCAACAGCGGCTAAAGCGGCATCTGTGCCTTTGTTCCCGCATTTAAGGCCTGCTCTGTCCATTGCTTGCTCTACGGTGTCTGTTGTGAGCACTCCAAAAATCACGGGGATTTTCCCCTCCCTTGCCAAATGCGCAATGCCGGAGCTTACAGCGTTTGAAACATGGTCAAAATGCGGGGTTGTGCCACGAATGACGGCCCCCAAAACTATTACTGCATCAAATTCACCGCTTTTTGCAAAACGAGCCGCTATACCCGGCAACTCAAATGCACCGGGCACCCAAGCAACTGTGATATCGCTTTCACTCACGGCAGCTCTTTTTAATTGAGCCACCGCCCCTTCTAAAAGAGATTTTGTTACAACCTCATTAAAGCGAGAAACTGCAATAGCAATTTTTAAATTTTGTCCGTCCAAACAGCCTTCTAGGATTTCCATGCGGGGAAAATAGAAAATGGAAGCAGTAGAGACGGATAATTATCCGTCTCTACTGCTTTTTATCCGTCTCTACTGCTTCTTTGTTCAGTAATTTTCTATATTTATTTACATGAAAAAAGTTACCACCAGGCAGATGGACATATATAATTACGTAAAAGAATTCATTTCTTTGCGTAAATACCCGCCAACTATTCGCGAAATAGGCGAAAATTTTGGCATAAAAAGCACCAATGGGGTTAGAGATGCTTTAAATGCCCTTGAAAAAAAGGGGTTGATAAAGAAGTTCTCGAATCAAGCTCGGGGAATAGCTCTCCCGCAAGGCACCCCTGATAACCCTAGCAATACCGCAAATTTACCCGTGATAGGGCGCATTGCGGCAGGCACGCCTATTTTAGCGCAAGAGAACATAGAAGAAACCCTTGCCATAGACCAAGCGGTGCTTCCTCGCAGCTCAGAAATCTTTGCTCTAAGGGTGCAAGGTGACTCCATGACCGGAGACGGCATTTTAAACGGAGATATTGCTATAATCCGTATGCAAAAGATTGCGGAGTGCGGGCAAATTGTGGCGGCAATTGTGGATGGCAATGCAACATTAAAGCATTACTACCCTGCAAAAAATAAAATTGAGCTACGAGCATCCAATCCGGAATATTTGCCCATAACCGTTTGCGAAGGCGAAGATTTTTCAATAGCGGGGATTTTAGCCGGCGTTATTAGGAAATGCTGATTTTTTCTATATTACTCCCACAATATACTTTTTAGAAAAAAAAGAGGTTTTTATGAGTTTATTAGACGTATTTAAGCCAAAGTGGCAAAGTTCAGACATTGCTATAAGAAAGCAGGCAGTTCAAAGTTTAACTTCTGCCGATTTAGACGCACTCTTGGATGTAGCTAAAAATGATGAAGATATAGGCATGAGAAAATTAGCCGTTCAAAAAATTTCTTCTACTGTGCATCTGAACAATTTGTTAAAAACAGAACAAGACATCTCTGTGCAAAGTGCTATAAAAGAATCCCTGAGAAAGTTTTGGTTCAAAACGGTAAAAAATCACGAAGGCGAACTTACCGGGGAAATTCGCCAAATACTCGGTGAATTGCATGCAAAAGACAAAGAAGAGCTGCTAACGGCGGCAAAATCAGCGGATATTCGCATGGAGTTGCTTAACGGCTGTTCTAATCAGAGCGTGTTGGCAGCAGTAGCCAAAAATGACCAGCAAGAGGCTGTGGCTCTGGCTGCGCTTGCAAAACTGCAAAGCAAAAGCCTTTTAGAAGACATTGCAAACAGCAGAGATACTTCAAAATATGACTCCGTGCGCAGCAAAGCAAAAGAAATATTCTCTGCAATACAGGCTTCAAAAATAGACCCTGCAAAAGAACAGGCAAACTTGCTTGCGCAAAAGCAAAAGGCTTTGCTTTTCCATGCCATAAGGATTATGGAAAACAAAAACCCTCTATCCATAGATGCAGAAATGCAACGCCTTTACGCAGAAGCAGAAACTCTTAGCAAAGAAGCCTCCACCCTAGGCATAGGGCAAAACGAAGAGTTGAATTCCATCTTTGCCAAACACAAAGAAAATGTTGAGGCAGAAAATGCCCGCATAGCAGAAGAACGGACAAAGCGAGAAGCAGAAGAGCAAGCAAAAAAAGCCGAAGAAGCAAGGCTAGCAAAAATTAAAGAGGAGGAAATAAAAATGCAAGAGTCCAAAGCAGATATACTTCCAGAAGACACAGAAGATAAATCTGCCGAGTTTAAGGAAGATAATGAAGATAAACTGAGCGAAGAGGAATACAATGCAAAATTGCCTTTGCTGCAAGCCATAGTAGAAAGAGTAAATGCTCTGGACGAAAACGGAGATTTCAACGAAATTTCCCAAAGCATCAGGCAGGCTTTTTACGACTGGAAAGAAATTGTTGGCGAAAAGAAAATCCAATTCAAAAATATTTACAAGGAATTCAGAGCGGCAACGGGCCGTTTCCAAAACTTGCAAGAATGGGCTTCTTGGCACGCCGAGCAAATAAGAGAGCAGTTGATAAAAGAAATTGAAGACCTTGCAAATGCGGCGGTTGTTCTGGAAAACAGAGCCAAGGCTTTTGCTTTGCTTGAACAATGGAAAACGGCAGGCTACATGCCTGCTGCAAAAGTCCAAGAATTTTGGCCTCGCTTCAAAGCCGGTTTAGACAAGGTTATGGATTCCATTTCTCCTTTGTTAAAAGAGCAAGAAAAAGACCAAGAAGAAAATCTTAAAATCAAAGAAGATATATGTGTTAAGATAGAAGAACTTGCCGTAACAGAAGGTGAGTGGGCAGAGCAGTTAAAGAAAATTCAGGAATTGCAGGCAAAGTGGAAAAATACAGGCTTTGTTCCAAAAGTTCAAAACCATATAATATGGGAACGCTACCAAACGGCAATAAACTCCTTTTTCAAAAAACAAGAAGCCTACAAGAAACACCTAGGCGAGCAGATAAATGAACGCATTGCCGCAAGGGAAAAACTTTGCGAAGAAGCAGAAGCCCTTGCAAATTCCACCGATTGGAAAAACACTCCAAAGGCATTCACAAAACTCAGCGCAGATTGGAAAAGCGCAGGCTCCATTCCTTCCGAGCAATACGAAAAGCTATTGCAGAGATTCAAAGCGGCAAGCGATGCTTTCTTTGAAAAAAGAAACGCCTTTTTTGACAACTCCAAAAAGAACAGAGAAGAGGTGTGCCTAAAAATTGAAAGCTTGAATTTTGACGCATCAAATCCCGAATCCCTTGCCGCTTGGAAAGCGATAGAAGAAGAATGGAAGGCTTTGGAAAACAACGGTTATTCCAAAGAACTGAACGAAAGATTTTTTGCTGTTTCTGACCAAATATGGGAGGCTGCTTCAAAAAAGAGCCCCGAAATAGCAAATGAGCTGAACAAAAATTGGGAAATAAAGCATGGCTTAATGGAGCAGCTAAAAGCTATTTTAGAGCAAGATACCTTTAAGTTCAAAACTCTGCAAACGGTTCGCAATTTGCAAGCCGAGTGGGAAAAAACCGGCCGCTGCGGTGTAGCAGAAGCCGATATTGCCAATAAATTTACCGAACTTGTTCACTCCTTTTTCTCAATTTACAACGACCAAAAAGAAATAAGGGGCAATCTTGATAAAATAAATGCTCAGAAGAAAGAGGAATTATGCAGGCAGGCAGAAGAACTTTTAGTAAAGGCGCAAAGCCAAGTTCTTACTCGTGCAGAAGTTGTTTCAGAGACAAATTCGCTAAGGGCGGCTTGGAGAGAATCTGGCAATGTATCTATGCACTTGGCAAAGATTTTGTGGAAACGCTTTAACACCGCTTGCAATGCTGCTTGCCACGCTTATGAGAACACTGTTGCAGAGGAGTAAAATTTGCCAAAACCATGTATTGCAACCCTTGACCTAGAGGGTGTTCTTTCGCCGGAAATATGGATTTCTGTTGCTGAGCGAACAAAGATTAAAGAGCTTCGCTTAACAACTCGTGATATTTCCGACTACGATGAGCTAATGCGGCATCGTTTGAAAATTTTAGATGAGCAAGGCATAAAACTTTCTGACATTCAAAACGTTATAGAGAGTATGCCTCTTATAGACGGAGCTAGGGAATTTTTAGACGAGCTTCGCACTCTTTGCCAAGTGGTAATTTTGTCTGATACTTTTGCGGAATTTGCAAAACCCATAATGAAAAATCTTGGCTACCCTACCCTATTTTGCCATAATCTTGAAATAAAAGAAGATAAAATTATCGGTTATAAATTGCGGCAAAAAAATCAAAAGCAGCTTGCAGTGGAGGCTTTCAAATCATTGAACTTTGAAATATTTGCCGCAGGAGATTCTTACAACGATATTGAAATGCTCAAAGCCGCAGACAGGGCGTGCTTGTTTTGTGCTCCGGATACTGTGAAAAAAGAGTTTCCACAGTTCAATGCTGTGGAAACTTATGGAGACTTAATGAGCGAGTTTCTCAAATTCGCCTAAAAATTTAACCAAGGCTTCAACGCCTTCCGTAGGCATTGCATTGTAAGTGCTGGCTCTAAATCCACCAACGGAACGGTGCCCCTTTAACTGCTCCAAACCCCTTTCTACTGCGGCTTTTAAGAATTGCTTTTCCATTGCCTCTTTTTTATCTTCGGCAACAGCTTCTTCTCTAAACACAAAGGGAATATTCATAGTGGAGCGGTCTTCTTTTGCGGCGGTGCCTTTGAAGAGTTTGGAATTATCCAGAGCATCGTAGAGAATTCCTGCTTTTTTGGCGTTTATTTTTTCCATAGCGGCAAGGCCGCCTAGATTTTTAAGCCAGTGCAAAACCCTGTTCATCACATAAATTGAGAACACAGGCGGAGTATTGAACATTGAGTGTTCCGGAATGTGCGTGCGGTAATCCAGCATTGTTGGAATGTCGCGTTCTACTTTGCCCAGAATATCGGAGCGAACTATAACGGTTGCCACGCCCGCAGGCCCCATATTTTTTTGCGCACCTGCATATATAAGCCCAAATTTGGATACATCTATGGGGCGGCTTAAAATATCGGAACTCATGTCGCAAACCAAATAGGTGTTAGTTTTTGGAAATTCTTTCCATTGTGTTCCGTAAATTGTGTTGTTGCTTGTAACGTGCAAATATGTTGCACCCGGAGTTTGCTCAAAGTTTTTTGGAATGTGGTTATATACGCTCTCTTTAGAGGAGCAAACCACATTTACTTTGCCAAATTTTTTTGCCTCTTTAAGTGCTTTATTTGCCCATACGCCGGTATCTGTGTAATCTGCGCTTGAATTTGGGCCAAGCAAATTTATTGGCACCATACAGAACTGCAAGGAAGCGCCGCCTCCTAAAAACAGAATTTCATAGCCGGATGGTATTGACAAAAGCTCACGCAAAAGAGATTCGGTTTCTTCCACCATTCCTTCTATGGGTTTGGTGCGGTGGCTCATTTCCATGATGCCAATCCCCGTGCCTGCAAAATCCGCTATTGCGGCTGCGGCTTCTTCTGTAGCTTTTTTAGGAAGGGTGCTAGGACCCGCGCTGAAATTGTAAACTATTTTGCTCATGGGGGAAAGATAGAAAACGCTGCGGCATTTTAATCTAACATTTCAATCACAATGCTCTCTATCACAACGTCTTCTTTTGGGCGGTCTCGGCCATCTGTTTTTACGCAGGCAATGCTGTCTAGAACGCCAAAGCCTTCGTAGAGTTGCCCAAAAACCGTGTATCCTTCGTGGGAGTGCCCGTCTGAGGGGTGGTCTAAAAAATGCGTTCCGTTTTCTGCATGAACAATGAAAAACTGGCTGCCTATGGAATTTGGCGCGCTTGTTTTTGCCCAAGAAAGCGCTCCCTTTATATGCCTTAAGCGGGAGTCATAGACATCGCCTATTGTGCTGTTTTCGCCTTCTGCCGCATGGCCTCCGGTGCCGTTTTTATTTGTGAAATCACCGCCCTGAATCATAAAATCCTTTATTACCCTATGAAAAGGCGCGCCATCGTATTTACCTTGCATTGCAAGCTCAATAAAATTTTTTGCAGCCGGCCCCACAATTTCGGGAAATAGGCGAAGTTTCATTTGTCCATGATTAGTGGAAATAATAGCTATAGTTTCGCCGCTCTGCGGCACATCTGCTTGATTGAAATCTGACATATCTTTAATTTAGAAATTTTCTTGTATTATTGTCTGAACCCCGATACCCCGATTTTTAGGATTTAGGGGATTTTCTATATTGACAATAGGATGCTTAACCGAGGGGAGTTTTATGAAAAACGTTTACTTAAAGGCTTTTGTCTTTATTCTGCTTTTGTGTGCACAAGTTTTTGCGCAAAGATTCACAATCATAGAGCCGGATATATTCGATATCGGTGGTCAGAGTGCTAACGGATCATCTACAGGATATTTTCCGAGTTTAAAACAAATAGCAGCTCTGGGAGAGAAAAATTCAATTTATGCAAATTTAATGCTGCTTGGCGGCAGAGACACCTCATTTAAAGAAGGGCAGGAAAGTGTTGGCACTTATAATGTTGTGGACAGCCATGGCAATGTTCTGGGAATTGTGCACCCTCTTAGTGAACCAAATGTTTTTTCCATGCCAAATGGTGATGAAATCCACGACAATAGTGCTACGGCAGTTGTTGTTTTGGATTCACTTAACGGCAGCAAAAACACAGCAACCGTGCTTTTTGCAAGCCTGAGAAGATTGATAGTAATGCGAATAACTATAAGCAGTACAAATAGCGTAAGTTTCAGCATTTTAAGCAACATGGATATGCCGAAATTAATGTGGGAAGTAGATGGAAATTACAAAGTATCTCAGGTTGGAGGAACCACCTATACAAGGCGGCTTGCTCTTTTGGGAATAAGCCAAAGTGGTACAGGTAAAACTTATTATTTGGCAACAGGAAATTCTTACAGTAAAAACGGAACTGATGAAAAAAGCGGCAGAGTTGATTTCTTTAATATAATGGAGAATTCCTGGGCGTTTTTTCAACCAAACACAAAAGGTTTAGTTAGTGGAGAAAATGGGCTTTTTTTTAACGAAAACACTTATTTTGGAAAAGATTTAGCCGTAATTGATAATTTTGACAAAAAAGGTGGAAAAGCACTTGCTGTTTTATTGCCTATTTCCACGGACTTTCCCAACAGCGCGCTCTACATATTCAAAATGGATAATGACTGGACCCCAAGCACGGAACTGCCTATAGTAATATCAAGAGACTCAAAACACTGGCCAGAAAAGCCTGGGCAAACTCAAGAATGCGGCGGATTAACAGTAGCAAATTGGGAAGACGAAACAACTCATCTGCTTGTTTCTTGTGGAATATTCGTGTCTGGCGGCAACGATGGCGATATTCATAGTATTATAATTGTAAAAGATATTGTTTTAGATTCAACCGGAAATATTTTGAGTAGCTCCATATTATCATCTGAGAAAATAAGTGTAAAAAACCCCGTTCCTAGGAGCTATTATGTGAATTCTAATCCGGTAGCAATAAAAAATCATAAAAATGATTTGCATTCTATTGCATTGGCTATACGTAGTAGCATGTCAGGTGGTTTTCAGTCCAATTCAATGGCGATTTTTACGGTTATGGATTCTTCCAAAGTTTCTTACAACGAAATTCCTGCAAATCCCGGCAATGACACTATTTGGAACGTTTCTGAGAAAAGATACATCGCTCTACCTCTCTCAAATTCAAGCGGGAATATTTACACCTATGATATAGTTCAAGATAGTCTTAACTGTTGTGCAGAAATTATAGGCAACTACCTACATATACTATTACCATTACCGGAATTTGTGGGTATTTCCATTGCATACACAGAAAATGGGAAAATAATGCACCGCAAAATATACATAACGCCAGAGCCAAAGCCAACTCCTATTGTTGCAAGCGCATTTACGCAAAATTTAAACGCTGTAAGCATTAATGGTGGCTTGCAAATTAACGGATTGAATGGCAAATTTGAACTCAGGGCATACAATTTCAAGGGCGTTGAAATTCAAAGGGAAAAAGCCAATGCCCAAGGTTCTGTTTTTGTAAAACTCAAGCAAAATTGCCCGCAAATAGTGCAAATTAAGTCTGCAAATGAAAAGTTTTATCTTAAAGTAACTTATGGTAAGTAAGCATGCTAAAGAAAGAAGATTTTCCTGCTTGGAGATGGGCAAAATCCCCTAAATCCTAAAAATCGGGGGTATCGGGGAA
>LIUI01000054.1 GCA_001462235.1 Fibrobacteria bacterium GUT307 | reverse complement strand
GCGTTAATAAAATCATTCTGAATGCAATTTTGTGCTATTAAAACATCAGCAAGAGGAACTTTGTTATTTCCATTTTTTATGCTTAATAATTGATAAAGTTGAAGTTTCAAAAACAGTTGCTCTGCCTAGAAATACTCGTAATTATATCATTTAGTATTTTTTGGTGATTTCTTTTTTTGTTCAAATATCAAGCCTAGTTTTTGTTCTATTTCTTTTTTAGCCGGGAAAATATTTTTATATTTCGGAGGCAATTTTTCAAATATTTTGTATTCACTAACTCCAATTGGTTTAGACATATCTTTTAAAGCATATTCTGCGATTATATTGTCTTTGGTTTTGCATAACAAAATTCCGATACTGGCATTGTCGCAATCTTTTTTCAAAATAGAGTCCACCGCAGACAGATAAAAATTTAATTTGCCTGCATATTCAGGTTTAAATTCCCCTGTTTTTAATTCAATTACAACATAGCAGCGTAAGTTTAGATTATAAAATAACAAATCAACATAAAAATCTTCGTTGCCTATTTCTAAATGATATTGATTACCTATAAACGCAAAACCCTCTCCTAATTCCAACAATAATTTTGTTACATTTTTGACTAATTCATTCTCTATTTCTCTCTCTACCATTCTGTTTCTGAAATCTATAAAATCAAAAATATATGGATCTTTAATTGTTTCAATAGCGAGTTCACTTTGCGGATAAGGAAGCGTTTTTGAAAAATTGCTAACTTTTTTATTCTCAATCCGCCTTTTGTATAACCCTAATTCTATTTGGTGTACCAAAATATTCCTAGACCAACCATTTTTTATGATTTCATTAACATACCACAAGTAAGCTTTTATATCTTTTATTTTATCCATTAAAGCTATATGATGATACCAAGTAATTTGTGCAAGCATCACTTGCACAAATTCAGTATCCGTATGTATTTTAGCAAATTTAGCCATGTATTTTAAATTGCGAACTGAATATCCCTTAGCAAGAGGAAATTCTTTTTTAATATCTTTCGCCAAATTATCTATAAATTTACTGCCCCAAAATGCTTTTGAATTTATGATATTTCCTATTTGCCAATACAATAACACCATTTCCGAATTTACAGAAAGAATTGACCTATACTGAGCATTTTTTATCTTTTGCTTGATATCAGCAATAATGGATAAATATTCTTTATTTGAATGCAAAACCTCTGTTTTTTTCATATTATTTTAACCTTCAGCTTTGAAATAGCAGGTAATATAGAAAATGCAAATATAGTAATAATTTCTACACCCCAGAAATCACCTCATACCCATACCCCTGTTCCACCAAAAACAACTGGCGGTTCATGGCAAATTCCTGCTCTCTGGAATCCTTTGTTACTATAGAATAAAACATCGCAGGGCGCCCGTCTTTTTTAGGGCGCAAAACCCTGCCCAGCCTTTGTGCTTCTTCTTGGCGGCTGCCGAATGTGCCGGATATTTGAATTAGAACGCTTGCATCAGGCAAGTCTATGGCAAAATTCCCAACCTTGCTCACCATTAAAATTCTAATATCCCCTCTGCGAAAACTATCGTAAATTTTATCCCGCTCTTTGTTAGGCGTTTTGCCCGTGATCAAAGGCGTGTTTATCTCTTTTGCCAATGTTTCCAGTTGCTCAATGTATTGCCCTATTATTAAAATGCGGTCGTTTTCTTTGCTATGCTTTTCCAGCAAATTTTTAACAACATTGAATTTTTCCGGATTGCAGCCCGCTATGGAAATTTTATCTCGGAGCGGAGCTACAGCGTAAGATATTCGGAGTTCCGTGTTCATGCTCGTTCTTATTTCATGGCATTTTGCTTGCGCAATCCAGCCTTGGCTTTCTAAAATTCGCCAAGGTATGTCAAATTTTTTTGGCCCTATTAGAGAAAAAACTTCTGTTTCTTTGTGGTCTTCCCTAACCAATGTTGCAGTTAATCCAAGCCGCCTTGTTGCTTGCATATCTGCGGAAAAACGGAACACCGGAGCGGGCAAAAGATGCACTTCATCGTATATCATCAAGCCCCATTTTTGGGATTCAAATAAAGAGAAATTTGTGAATTCTTTGTCTTTTAGTTGAGAGTTTTTTTCGGTTTTTTTTCTTTGCGTTAGGATTTGGTATGTGGCAACTGTTACGGGACCAATTTGTTTTATGTCTCCGGAATATTCTTTTACTTGTTCTTCTGTTAAATTTGTTTTTTGCAAAAGCTCCCTTATCCACTGGCGTGCTGCGGTTACGCTTGGGGTTAAAATTAGGGTATGAGTTTTTACCAATGCCATTACTGCCATTCCTATGATGGTTTTGCCAGAGCCGCAAGGCAGCACTACAACGCCGGAACCGCCCTTTTCCGAGCCGGATGCATAAAATATCTGAGCCGCATCTTTTTGATAATCCCTTATGGCGAACCTTTCATCGGAGTTTGCTAGTGTTTGCCGGAGTTCAATTTCCAGAGGCTCACCTTGCACATAACCTGCCAAATCTTGCACAGGAAAACCGAGTTCCGTTAGCAGAATTTTGAGTTTGCCACGCACAAGCGGGCTTACCACCGCGGCTCTTTTTGATATAACACTTTCAATGTAATCCTGAATTTCTTTTCTTTGGCAAATTTCAACGAACAGAGCTTCGCTATCAGACTCTAAAATTAAATTGCCGTCTTTGAGCACAAGGCGTAAAATTCCATAACGCTTCATGTATTCGGTGATTTCTGTTACAACGGTGGCGGGGATTTCAAAGGAGCTGTATTTCCCAAGCCGCTCCAGAACATCGCTTGCCTTTAACCCTGTAGAGGCGGCATTCCACAAACTAAGGTGAGAAATGCTGTATGTGTGAAAATGCTCCGGGCTTTTCACAATTTCGGTGAACGGAGCTATGGCATCGCGAGCTTCGTGATGTAGCTCACTATCTACATTTAGCAGCACCTCCATATTGCTTTGAACTATAATACAGGGATTTGTCATAAAATGCACACTCTGTTTCTGCCGGCTTTCTTTGCCTTGTAAAGTGCATTGTCTGCGGCAGAAATAAAATGATCAAGCGAGTCGCTTTGCTCAGGTATTTGCGTATTTACGCCAATGCTTACGGTTACTGTGGTTGCTTTATTAACATTTTGGCGTATGGATTCGGCTACCCCAATAGCACCTTTGAAATCCGTATTGGGCAATAATACCACAAATTCCTCGCCTCCCCAGCGTGCAACTAAATCGCTTGGGCGTTTTATCATTTGCTCAATGCTTTTTGCAACAGTCTTTAAAGCAACATCGCCTTGTTGATGGCCTTCTGCATCGTTATACATTTTAAATCTATCCACATCGAGCATCAATAAACTTAGATGTGTTTTTTCTCTTATAGCCCGCCGCCACTCCACACTTAGCCTCTCATCAAAATTGCGCCTATTAGGTATGTCTGTCAATTGATCCATCATGCTTAGGCGTTCAAGTTGTTTGCGTTGTGCTTCAATCTCTGCGGTGCGTTCTTTTACCAAACTTTCCAAGCGTCTTTCTTCGCTCCGAATTCTATGGTGTAAAACAAGCAAAAGAATTACCACCAACAATAGCAAAACACATACGCCCACAAGCCACGGCAACCGCGACTGTGCTATTTTTACTCTGTAATCGTAAGTTTTGTGCGTCCATTTTTCAGAAATTTTTCTAATATCCATCTGAGTAAGTGATTTATCTATAATGGAATGCAGAATTTTTTCGTTTTTATTAAGACCTAAAAATGACTCAAACGGGCGGTCAAAAAGGACGTTTATCTTGTAGCCCGGAAGCTCCATATAATTTGTTAAAAGGAGGAGCAAATTTTTGCTTGCCATTACCATATCTATTTCATCTTTTTCCAGAGCTTCAAAAGCATCAAAGGAATTTTCATATTCCACAGTATTTGGATGATTAGGAAACCAGATTTTAAATAGTTCCGTATGTGCCGTATTCTTAAATAGCCCTATTTTCAAATGCAGAATTTCATTGATGCTTACATCACGGTGATTTTCTTTTGATATAAGAGCATACCTATCTTGTAAAAGCGAGTTTTTGGGCCATAAAAAATGCCCTTGCCTATCTTTTGAGGGGATTAATTCAGATATTATAGATACCTTTTCTGTTTCCAGCATTTCCAGCAATTCCGGCCATTTGGCTTGATGGCTGTTAGCTTGCTTAAAAGAAATTCCCGTAAGGATTTCCATCTCTTTAATTGCGTCAAAAAATATTCCCTGCCATTTATTTTCGTAGGCATTGTAAAAACTCATGGGGTAATTATCATATTCCGCTGCAAAAAGCACAACAGGATGCGAGCGTATATATTCGCGTTCTTCATCGTTAAGGCTATATTTAAAAAGCTTGTGCTTCATATATTCCTGTTGCCCTTTGATATACATTTTTGTTAAATAACTAAAGCTCTCACCCTGTAGCATTTTTTGCACAACAGAGATAATGGGTGCGAGTTCCGGGTTTTGCGTACTCATGGAAACAGGATTGTATATCAGTGGCTGAAAATCTTTGGCAACTACGTCGCTATGAACATTAAAAGCCGCCTCCGCAACATTTTCCTCAAAAAAAGCATCTATTTGCCCGCTTTCAAGCAGCTTGTAGGCTTCATCATAATCCATTACAAAGAATAGAACTAAATTTTCGTCATCGCCGTTTATAAACGGAAGAACTTCATCCACGGTGATAACGCCATTCAAAAAAGCATAGCGAAGCGGCCGCGTTTCTGCAATTTCCTCAAGGGGTTTGCTATTCTTTAGGCGAAAGTATTTTATTGAGCGTTCGGCAATAGCATTTGTCATGTAATGAGTTTCGCTCCGTCCCTCGGTTTTTGTCAATTCGCCCGTAAAATCTATGCTTCCGGTTTCGAGCCCTTCGACTAAATCGCTCCATTCGTAAATTGCCGGCTTAAAGTGTATTCCAAATAAATTGCTCAGATATTCGCAAAATAGGGCTGTATATCCGTTAATTTTTCCATTTTGCCCATAAAATGCCTCTGTAGTCTCACTTGCTCCATAAACAAAGAACTCTTTTTTTCCTTTAAGTGCTTCTATTGCGTTAATTTCTTCTTGGGTTACGCCGGGAATATCTAAGAACGAAGAATAGCCTAAGGGTTCGGCTGGTTGGGGTTTTGCCGAACTTTCACATGACAACATTAGCAAAGATATAGCAACAACAAATATAAGCATAGCGGGAATATAGAAAATGCCTAGAAAGTTAATCGCTTTGCTCATATCTCAGATGGTTTAAGCGCGTCACTATGCTTGGCAAATCATTTTTGCATTCGGGGATTAGCACTTTGTAACTACAAGCTTCCTCGCAGAATAAACTTATATTTAATTCTGCATTTTCATTGCATTTTCCTAGTTTTCGTTTGAATATAATCATTAACGAATGGTCAGGACACCCTGCTGAGAATTCATCCACACAGAACACGTTTTTAGCGGACTTTATAGTTGGATCGGGAATAGCATATTCAAAAAAGTTAGTTTTCCCTTCTGCCTTTAGTCTTTTTGCTTTTATTGCTTTCTCATTGCTATTGAGAACGCTTATTTGGGTTATTGACTTGCTTTGTTCAATTTTTTTAATGAACGAAACTACAATAGTCTCCAACTCTTTTTTCACATCTTCGTCTGATCCTGCTTCTGTTGCCGGTTCCGGCTCCGGTTCTTGGTAATCAGGTGTCTCTTTTGCTTGTTTCGGTTCGGATTCACGTTTCGCTTCTTGTTTTGGTTTTAGTTCGGGTTCAGGTTCAGGTTCGGGTTCAATCACTGTGTCTTTGACCTCCGCAATTACCGCTTCTTGTGCATTTTCTTTGGGATTTTCTGCAAAAGGCCGGAAAAAATATAGCAACAATCCTATGATAATAATCAGCACAAGTATGATAGGTATTATTGGTTTTTTGCTGGTTTTCTGTTCGGGCTGTTCGGGCAACAAGCTACTCATGATTGGCGGAGTACTCCCGCTTTGAAATGTATTTGGGCTAGCGACAACCGGTGACGGCTTGGCAACTGGCGGTGTTTCTTCGGCCGGCGGTGGTTCTACAACCGGCGTGGACTTAGTAACACGCTCTCCGGAATAATTCGGAATATATAGGAAAGGCGGTGCTTCTACAACCGGCGTAGTTTCTTCTTCAACCGGTGGAGTGCTGGGAACGGCAGGCGTAGTTTCTTCTTCAACCGGTGGCGTTTCTTCAACCGGTGGAGCGCTGGGAACAACAGGTGTCGTTTCTTCTTCAATCGGCGGAGTGCTGGCACTTTGTAACCTTTCTGTAGGCAGTTTGTTCCCGCACATATAGCAAAACAAACTGTCTTCAGTAACTTTTAACCCACATTTATTGCAAAACGGCATGGTAA
The DNA here is from genome assembly GCA_001462235.1 of Fibrobacteria bacterium GUT307. Lineage (GTDB taxonomy): Bacteria > Fibrobacterota > Fibrobacteria > Fibrobacterales > Fibrobacteraceae > Fibrimonas. The sequence goes on along the minus strand of LIUI01000054.1, from coordinate 577 downwards.
CCTCCTTAGTCCTTCTATCTGATAAAATCCGTTCTTTGTGTATCTTCTGCTTTTGGAATTTTAATGCCGGCTTTTTTGCCTGCTTTAATACACTTCAAAAGCCACGCCATATTTGCCCCCAAACGGCGCATAGTTTGCATTCCTTCCAAATCCTGTTTAACCTGTTCCGGGGTTGAGCCGTGAACCATATTCCAGTACTGCGAAGAAACCACAGGCATATTGCTTATTGTGAAATACTTGTTCAACTGGTCAAATGCGGCGGTAGCCCCACCTCTGCGGCAGCTTACTACTGCGGCGGCAGGTTTGTTTACAAAGTATGGGCGGGCAAAATAAAAAAGCCTGTCCATAAAGGATGTTATTTTTCCGCTTGCGGCTGCAAAATGGACAGGTGAGCCAAATACAAAGCCGTCTGCTTTTTTTGCGAGTTCTGCAAACTCGTTCACAATATCATCTATCTTGCATTTGAGGGTTTTAAAACAAATTCCGCAACCTCCGCATCCCGGTATGCCTTCACTTCCGAGTTGGAAAATTTCCGTTTTGATCCCATTTCTGTTTAACTCGCCAGCAACTTCGCAAA
>LIUI01000053.1 GCA_001462235.1 Fibrobacteria bacterium GUT307 | reverse complement strand
ACAAGGATGGGACACTATATCAAAAAGGAGCTGTTCCGTTAAGCTTGCTGGTAAAAACCGCTGAACAAGCAATGTTATTACAAGTATATACGCGAGACTATCAATTATCTCCAAATGACGAGGGACGCAAAAACGCTCTAAAGGCTATAGACGAAGCTCATGCCATTTTGAAAGACGTTATTGGCCAACAAATTGAGCTTGCAATTACCGACGCAGGAAGGCAGAAGTTAAAAAATTTAATGCCTACAGTTGACAACTATGTAAAAGAAATGCATGCCTTTGCAAAAGTGCCCGTTATACCATGCCCCAGCTCCGGAATAAATCTAAATCCCTTGCCAAAGTCAATACAGGATGCCGGGTTAGAAATTTATAAGGCAGGAAACCTCGCCATAGTAGATAAAATTGAAGTGACCGGAAACCTCGCAAAAGAAAATGATTCCGTAGCCACTAATGTTGAATATATATCAAAAGTTGTGATAGCCGTAATTTTTTTGCTTTCCATAACCTTTGGTTTGTATCTCACATTTTCCATCACTAACCCTATAAAAATTTTAGTTAACGATATTAAAGCAATGGAATCAGGCGATTTAACAACGTGCATCGCTTTAAATCGCAAAGATGAAATTGGAATTCTCGGAGATGCGCAAGATAATTTGTCTGCCAAATTTAGGAGTATTCTTATAGATATAAATGAAAAATCAGATATTTTAGCCAATTCTGCCGAAGAACTATCCTCAGTTAGCAATCAGCTCACAAGCGGTTCAAAAGAAACAGTTGATCAGAGCAACAACGTAGCGAGCACAACTGAGCAAATGGCAGTTAACATACACGCAATGGCGAGCGGTGCAGAAGAGGCAAGCGTAAATGCCAACCAAGTGGCCGGTGCGGCAGAGCAAATGAGTACCAATATGCATACCATAGCCGCAGCAGTTGAAGAGATGAGCGCAAGCATCAGTGAAATATCCGGCAATGCAGGCGAGGCACGCAAAATTTCAGAGGAAGCAACGGAAAAATCTAACAATGCCACCAAGGCCATGAACACGCTTGGCATGGCTGCCAAAGAAATTGGCCAGGTGACAGATGTAATAAAGAAAATAGCAGATAAAACAAATCTTTTGGCATTGAATGCTACCATAGAAGCAGCATCTGCGGGCGAGGCCGGCAAAGGTTTTGCAGTTGTAGCCGGTGAAATCAAAGATCTTGCCAACCAGAGTGCGCAAAGCGCAGACGACATTGCCCGCCGCATAGAAGGCATCCAGAGCGGCACAAGTGAGGCGGTAACGGTTATAAGCGAGGTAAGCGATATCATCACCAAAATAAACCATAGCGTAGAGTCTATAGTAAGCCACGTTGGAGAGCAAACCAAAGCCAGCAACGAGATAGCCAGCAATGTAGCGCAGGCTAACACAAGCGCAATGAGGGTGGCTTCTGCCATAAGCGAAGTAGCTAAAGGAGCCAACGATGTTTCAAGAAATGCGGGCGAGGCAGAAAAGGGAGCTCACAACGTAAACACTAATGTTACGGGAATGAGCCAAGTAGCCAAAGATAGTGCGCAAAACGCAACCCAGGTTAACCAAAGCGCAAGTGATTTGGCTAAAATTGCCGGTGAATTAAAGCAAGCTGTGGACCAATTTAAGGTTTAATGGCATTTTCCCCATTTTTTCCCTTGACAAACCTCCAAAATTTTTCTATATTTGTGCCCACTATGGTTTTTGGCAACAAAACTATCTCTTTTAAGCGTTTGTTCCCCTCTATGTTTTATGGGTACGGGCTGTGTTTGTGTTGTAAGAACCCCTAAATTTCGTTAAATTTCAGTCAGCAAGCAAGTGTTTCCATTTCCCCTTCAACAATGAGGTTTATTATGTCCATATTTTCAAACAACGCAGAGTCCATAGGCAACACGCCTCTGGTGCGCTTGAACCGTGTAACCAATAACGCAAAAGCTACCGTGCTTGCAAAAATAGAAGCCCGGAACCCTACCTTTTCCGTTAAATGCCGCATAGGAGCCGCTCTCATAAACGATGCGGAAAAACGCGGAGTGTTAAAGCCCGGTATGACCATTATAGAACCCACATCCGGCAACACGGGTATTGCCCTTGCTTACGTGGCTGCAATAAAAGGCTACCCCTTAACGCTCACAATGCCAGAAACCATGAGCTTGGAAAGGCGGCGCGTTTTGGCAGGTTTTGGGGCTAACTTGGATTTAACCCCAGGTGCGCAAGGTATGAATGGTGCTATAAAACGGGCAGAAGAGCTAAAATCCTCAGACCCAAGCAAATATTTTATCCCGCAGCAATTCGAAAACCCCGCTAACCCGGAAATCCACGAAAAAACCACAGGCCCGGAAGTTTGGAATGCCACAGACGGCAAAGTAGATGTTTTTGTAGCTGGCGTTGGCACCGGCGGAACAATCACCGGAGTTTCTCGCTTTGTCAAAAATACAAAGGGTAAAAAAATAATTTCCGTTGCGGTTGAACCAGAAGAATCCCCGGTAATAACCCAAACCCTAAACGGGCAGCCGGTTAAACCGGCCCCGCATAAAATTCAAGGTATAGGTGCAGGCTTTGTTCCCAAAAATTTAGATTTAAACTTAGTTGACCGCGTAGAAAGAGTTTCTTCTGTAGATGCAGTAGAATTCGCTCGCCGTTTAATGAAAGAAGAGGGTATTCTTTGCGGCATCAGTTCCGGTGCAGCAGCAGCAGCAGCGGTTAGACTCGCTGAGCTTCCTGAATACGAAAACAAAACTATAGTAGTAGTTCTTCCCGACATTGGAGAACGTTACCTTAGCACCGTGCTTTTTGAAGGCATAGGTTAACCCCCAACAATAGGAGAAATAGCAATGTCCACAACCGAGTTAAATGCGCTCCCCAAGGAGCAAGCCTACCAACTAGCGGATATCAACAAAACGCCGCCACAGTTTGGATCCCTAACCCCTCGCTGGCTAACCAAATTTCTGGAATTCAAAGCTCTGGAAAGTGGTATATACCGTGTGAACAAAGTCGTTGAGGGTGATACACCGCTTGATGTTTTGTGCTCTTCCGAGAAAAAAGGTCCAGAAATTCCCGAAGGTTTTGTTGAATATCAGCAGAAGCCAAGGGAATATATCCTAAACAACATTTCCACAATTGTAAATGTGGATACCGCTGTTGCAGATGTATTTTCTTCGCCTTATGACCAAACAAAAGAACAGTTGCATTTGGCAATAGAAAGCCTAAGAGAAAGGCAAGAAAGCCAGATAATAAACAACGATGATTACGGCTTGCTAAAAAACGTAGCAGACGGCCAACGGATAAGTTCGGCAGACATAAACGCGAACAAAACGCTTGCTCCCACCCCAGACACTTTGGACGAGCTTATTTCCAAAGTATGGAAAGAACCCTCCTTCTTCTTGGCACATCCGCGTGCTATTGCAGCATTCCAGCGCGAATGCACAAGGCGTGGCGTTCCCCCTTCTACCATCAATACTTTTGGCGGCACATTTATATTGTGGCGTGGCATTCCCCTTATTCCTACAGACAAATTATTGGTAGATGGGCAAAAGAAACCAAAAGGCAAAACCGGCAAAACCAATATCCTCCTTGTTCGCACAGGCGAATCAAAACGCGGAGTTGTTGGGCTTTACCAGAGCGGTTTGCAAAACGAAAGCGGCAGAGGACTTTCTGTAAGGTTCAGAGGAGTTGACAACAAAGGCTTGGCATCTTACTTGCTCTCTATATACTGCTCAACCGCCATACTCGCAGACGATGCCGTTGCCGTACTTGAAGATGTAGAAGTAGGTGAATACTATGACTACGCTAACAGATAATTACGGTTTGCCAAGCCCAAAAGAACTGGAAGCATGGGCTTTGCCCTATTTTCCGGAACTCAAGGGACTCAATTCCGGCGCAGGATATTCCCCCGTGGTTCTCCCGGCAACCGGGACAAGCAATGCTTTTGATGTAAACCGAGTTCGCGCAGATTTTCCCATACTCAATGAAAGGGTAAATGGCGGAAAAAACCAGCTTATTTGGCTAGACAACGGCGCAACCACGCAAAAACCACAGCAGGTGATAGACCGTATATCGTATTTCTACGAGCACGAGAACTCAAATATTCATCGTGGCGCACACGAATTGGCAGCCCGCTCTACCGATGCTTACGAAAAAGCTAGGCAAAGCGTTGCAACTTTTTTGGGTGCACCGGAAAAAGAAAACATCGTGTTTGTAAGGGGAACAACAGAAGGCATAAACCTTGTGGCACATAGCTTTGTAAAACCACTGCTCTCCGCTGGCGACGAGATTATAATAACCCATCTGGAGCATCATGCTAATATAGTGCCATGGCAAATACTAGCCCAAGAAACCGGAGCTGTTCTAAAAGTAGCCCCAGTGGACGATAGCGGGCAAATTATCTTGTCCGAATACGAGCGGCTGTTTAACGCTAAAACTAAATTCGCATCGGTCACGCACGTATCCAATTCCTTGGGAACTGTTACACCAGTCCATGAGATGATACAGATAGCTCACCGCTATGGAGTTAGAATACTTGTTGACGGTGCTCAATCCGTGGCACATACTCCGCTAAGTGTAACAGAGCTGGATGCAGATTTCTTTGTGTTCTCCGGGCACAAGATATTTGCCCCAACAGGCATAGGTGCATTGTACGGCAAATCCGATGTTTTGGAGCAGGGGATTCCCTACCAGAGCGGCGGCAACATGATAAAAGACGTGACCTTTGAACGCACGGTTTACAACCCCGCCCCGAGCAAATTTGAAGCCGGGACAGGAAATATTGCAGATGCAATAGGGCTAGGTGCAGCACTGGAATACGTCAGGAATCTAGGCGTTGCAAACATCGGTGCTTACGAGCATGAACTCCTTGATTATGCCACAAAAGAACTCACCCGCATAAGCGGTTTGCGTCTTATTGGCACGGCAAAGGAGAAAGCGAGCGCGTTGTCTTTTGTGCTTGACGGTTCAACCACAGAGCAAATAGGGAAGCATCTTTCCAGCCACGGCATTGCCGTTAGGGTTGGCCATCATTGCGCTCAGCCTATACTGCGGCGTTTTGGGCTAGAGACAACCGTGCGCCCGACCATTGCACTCTACAACACAGCAGAAGAAATAGATAAGCTGGTGATCGCTATTAGGGAACTAGCACGGTAAAGGAGAAAGGTATGCAGCGGATTGACACAGAGATAGAGCGGGTTGCAGAGGCACTCCTAAGCGACTTTGAGAAGAAGCGAGACAGCATAATCAAACAGCCGGTAAAATCGGTGGTAATTGAAATGTTAGGACAACTTCAGCACATCTTATTCCCGGGTATTTTTGAGGCAGAGCACAACCTAAGTGGCTCGCTCAAAAACCGCCTGAGCGTTATGCTGGAAGAGGTTTCTTACAGCCTCGCTGCCCAAACAAAACTAGCTCTGCGCTACGACCTGCGATACAAAGACAGTTCCAAAGAGGAGATTGAAAAGGCAGCCTGGGACATAACTAATCTTTTTATCTCAAGGATACCTATAATCAAAGAACTCTTGGACACCGACGTAGAAGCCATCTACAACGGTGACCCTGCTGCATACAGCAAAGTGGAAATTGTAATATCCTACCCCGGCCTTTACGCCGGGATGGTTTACAGAATAGCCCACGAGCTTTACCTGCTTTCCGTTCCTCTTATACCTAGAATCATGAGCGAATATGCCCATAGCGTAACAGGCATTGACGTTCACCCCGGCGCAGCTATAGGAAAATATTTCTTTATGGATCACGGCACGGGGATAGTTATAGGTGAAACCACCGTTATTGGAGACCATGTAAAATTATATCAAGGCGTTACTCTAGGTGCTTTGTCCACAAAGGGTGGGCAAACCATCAAGGGATTAAAACGCCACCCAACCATAAACGACAATGTAACGGTATATTCCGGCGCATCAATTCTTGGCGGTAACACCATCATAGGCGAGGGCGTAGTTGTTGGCGGCAATGCTTTTGTTGTGAAATCCGTCCCAGAAAACACCCGCGTGAGCGTAAAGAACCCGGAATTGCAATTCAAGAACAGCCGCAATATTTCTACGCATATAGAGTTAGACCAAATGGAATTCTGGCATTACGAGATTTAAACCTTAAATTGGCTAATCGTTTGCTTCAATTCATCGGCTATCTTTGCTAAGTCTTCTGCGCTTTGGTTTACCTGCGTTGCACCATGAGCGCTTTTATCTGCTATGCGGCTCATGTCAACTGCGTTTTGGCTTACATTGCCTGCGCCTCTTGCCGCTTCGCTAGCATTGTGGCTCACTTCGCCCGCACTCTTTGCAACCTCGACAATGGCTTCTGCTACGCGTTTTGATCTTGTGTTTGCTTGCGTAACATTGTTTGCAATTTCATTGCTGGCTTTGGTTTGCTGTTCTACATGCTGAGCTATGGTTTCAACGGAATGGTTTATATTCTCTATTATGCCGGAGACATCGTGGATTACAGAGACTGCATTATTGGTGCCTTTTTGAATGCCTTCTATGCGGCGGGCAATATCGTCTGCACTTTGAGCACTCTGATTTGCAAGTTCCTTAATTTCCCCGGCAACAACTGCAAAGCCCTTGCCTGCTTCGCCCGCAGATGCCGCTTCAATGGTAGCATTTAATGCTAAGAGATTGGTTTTGTCTGCTATCTTTTTTATCACATCGGTCACTTGGCCTATTTCTTTGGCAGCCATGCCAAGCGTATTCATAACGCTTGTGGCCTCCGTTGCTTTGCCTGTAGCTTCTGTTGCTACTTTGCGAACTTCGCCGGTATTGCCCGCAATTTGGTTTATGCTTGCACTCATTTGTTCTATAGCGCTAGCTATGGTATTCATGTTAGCACTCATTTGCTCTGCCGCGCCCGCAACTTCGTTTGCGTTAGAGCTTGCCTGCTCTGCACCGCTTGCCATTGCATTTATATTTATAGACATTTGCTCGGTTGTGTTTGCTACTGTGTTGGATTTTTCTACTGCACCGCTTGCAGAATCTGCCAAATGCGCCGCCGCCGAAGATAAATTGTGAGAATTTTTGGATAAAACATTTGAATGATCGCCTACATTTTTAACAAGCTCATTTAATTTATCAATAAACTCGTCAAAACGAATAGACATATCGGCAATCTCATCCTTACCGTCAAGATTCAGACGAACCGTCAAATTTCCATGGCTCACGGTTTCAATGGTTTTTATTGTATTTTTGATTCTGCCGCTTATGCGAGAACCTACAAACAGAGAAATTATCACCGCAAGGATAATGAAAATAGCTATAATAACAAAAACACTCAGCAGCGAAGTCCGTTCCAAAGCGTGAAGAGAACCCGTGGAAATCAAAAACCACTCCGTATTTTCAACAGGAGTTGACACAACGTAATCATTTTTCCCAAATACAACGGAAGTTTTATTGTTCAATATTTTTTCCTTTGAAAAATCAGCAGCATCCAAATCTTGAAAAACACTTCTTTCCATAACAAAATCTTGATTTGTATGAGTGATGTATAAACCGTTTTTGTCCACCAAAAAAGAGTGCCCGTCTTCCGTCACTTTGCGGGCGTTTACCAATTCCGTTAAGTCGGTTAAAAATATATCTACAGCCATCACTCCAACTATATCTTTATCATCTTTTACAGTTTCTACAATTGTTATGCAAAGTTTTTTTGTATCATCATCTATATATGGCTCGGTTATGCCGGGTTTGCCGGGATTTTGCATTGCGAATATAAACCAAGGCCTTTTAACCTGGTCCCAATCCGTAGTGCTTGCGTAGGGGTCCCAATCCGTGGCGGCAACAAAAAAGCCACCATCAAAACGAGATTTAACCGTGCCGTAATACACATCAAAAGCCGCCGCATTTTCTTTAAGAATTCTTTTGAAAAAATCTCTGTCTTGTTCTTTGTTCATAAATCCCGCATTTGCAGCGGCATAAACAACCAAATCAACAGACTTTGCAAGTTGCATTTGAATATCGGCGTGCAGATACTTGATGCTGGTTTCTGCTTGTGCTTCAAGACTATCCATATTAGTTTTTTGGGAACTTGTTATAAAAATAACCAAAAAAGAAAGCGAAACTGCTAGAACAAGCCCTATAGAGAGGGTCTGTATGCGAAAGGATAATGAATGCAAAAACTTCATATTTCTTTCTCCTAGTGGGGGTGGGTAAAGAAAATCTACAAAATTTCTATTTTAGTTGTTATGTGGGTTATATACGCTTTTTCAAATTTGGCAACAGCAATTAGAACGTAACCATAAAAACCATCATAGGTGGAATTTTAATTACGATTGGGATGTTGGTGCTGGTGTTGAAGTAGATGGGTGTGGAAGAATTTACTACCTTTCCATTATGCAACAACTCCCCACAGGCAGGCAGGTTTTTGAAAACATACGCAAAGAGAAGCTTCTCTATGTGGATAAAACAGATTTGATTTACAACTTGATAACACAAGGCAAAACTCAATTCTTCCTTTCCCGTCCCCGTAGGTTTGGCAAAACTCTCTTATGCTATACGCTAAGATCAATCTTTGAGGGGAAAAAAGAATTGTTCAAAGGCTTGGCTATTTCAAAAACAAAGTGGAAATGGGAAGAATATCCGGTGATTAGGATAGATATGAGCGAGGGAGCTTATAGCGATGGTTTGAGAGGTTGCAAGAGTGCAATAGATACACAGCTTTATAGTAATGCGAAAAATTTAGGTGTAGATTTGCAAGGCAAAACTTTACCCGACAAGTTTAAGCTTTTAATTCTAAATTCAAAAGAAAAGTTCGGCAAACCTGCCGTTGTAATTATAGACGAATATGATACTCCGCTTTTGAGCATTTTGGAGAATAAAAAGGAATTTGACAAAGTTCGAAAATTTCTTAGAGATTTTTATAAAATAGTCAAGGCATCTGAAGAAAACCTGCGCTTTACATTCATAACCGGCATAACAAAATTTGCGCAAGTTAGCGTATTTTCCGCATTGAACAACCTCACAGACATAACCTTAGACTCTGAATACTCAACCCTGCTCGGCATAACGCAAGGGGAACTGGAAAAGGACTTTGCGGATCACATAGACAAATGGGCAAAAGAATATGGTGGAAAAAAGAAATACATTGAGAAATTGAAAGATTCATACAATGGCTATAGATTCACGGAAAATCCTAAAACGGTGTATAACCCATTTTGCTTGCTAAAACATTTCGACAGCGGAAAGTTCCAAAAATTTTGGTTTGAAACCGCAACTCCTGGTTATTTAATAAATCTGCTTGACAGCCAAAAGATTGACATTTTAAATATAAAGGATTTTTCCGTTAGGATGGACGATTTTAAGAAATACGATTCTGACAATATGGATGCGGTTCCAGTTTTGTATCAGAGTGGTTATTTGACGGTTAAGGATTACATAAAAGAGCTTGATAAATTCATGCTTGGTTACCCGAATAAAGAAGTGGAATCTGCCTTTGCGGATGAACTCGTTACAAAATATTTGAAAGTACCCGGCAGTGAAAAAAACAGTTTTGCCGCAAATATTATAGAATGGCTCTATACCGGTGAACCGGAAAAGATAATAACCGATGGATTTATTCCCTTTATGGCTTCAATCCCCTACTCCATAACAATACCCAAGGAAAAATATTTCCAAACCATATTCCACATAATATTCAACATCTTTGGTTTTCAATGCCGGAGCGAAGTTCAAATAGCCACAGGCAGAATTGATTCTATTTTAGAAACGCCTAAATTTGTTTACTGCTTTGAGTTTAAATTAAACGGGACTGCGGCAGATGCATTGAAGCAAATAGACAGCAATGGATATTTGACTCCTTGGAGAGGCAGTGGAAAAACACTGTTTAAAATAGGAGTTAGTTTTGATCATAAGAAAAGGAAAATTAAGGAGTGGAGGGTTAAGCGTTGATAATAGCCTCCCCAGTTTCTCCAATGATTTCCGAATTCCCGTCTGCTCTCGTTGTGTCGTAACTAAATCACGGCATTGAACCGAATCGGTAATTGTATGTCCAAAAACCACCGCCATTGCGTGGAGAATAATAATGAGTAGTAATCATTAGCAAATCACCTTTTTTATCGTAATAATGATAGCGAATTTGTTGTCCGGGATCATCGCCGGAATATTCATCATTGCAATTATAAGTCAAGAAATCTTTTAACCACCATTGCAATCTCGGATAAGGCTTGCCTTCTTCATAGTTCCGAGTAAGGCATTTTGTTTCACGATAAAATTCTCTCTTATAATATTCATATTTTTTCAACTTATCAACCGGTATTGTTCGAAAATTATATTCTTCCACTATTTTCTTCAGCAGCAATGTATCATTCGGAGGATTAGATAGCACAAAATCTTCATGAATAGAATTGTTTGGCACATCAGGTTCTTCTTCTTTTATTTTAAAAAATTCTGTTGGTGCATACTTGTTGTAGTAGCGGCATTCGAACCTAGGAAACAAAACAAAATTTGCAAGAACCAGAAAAAAAGCAAACTGGCACAGAAACCAGAAATACAATATCTGTTTTGTTTTCCACCAGCACAATATGCCTACAGGAATTGCGGACAAAAATACAATTAGTATAATCAGGTTGATTAAAAATTCAGTTTCTTGGCATATATTGCCTATTATAATGCTCATTATTTTCATTATTCCCCCTCCATTATCCAAAATAGTAAATCAACAGTAGATGGTTATTCCATTATCCGCAAAAATTTCTACATTCCCCCCATGCATCCTCTTTTTGCGTTGCCAATAGCTTATATCCTAGGCTCTATACCAAGTGCGGTCTGGGTTGCAAGAATTTACAAAGGCATAGATATCAGGGAACATGGCAGCAAAAATGCCGGTTTAACAAATGCGTTTAGGGTCTTGGGGTGGAAGCCTGCCTTGCCGGTTATCGCAGTTGATTTATCAAAAGGTTTTTTTGCGGTTTTTATAGCCCAGCTGTTCCATGAGCCTTCTTACGAATGGTTGCCAATAGCCGCTGGTTTGCTCGCTATCTTTGGGCATAGCTTTACCTGCATGGCTGGCTTTAGAGGAGGCAAAGGCGTTTTAACCGCTCTTGGCGTGTTCCTCGCTTTGCAACCTGTTCTTGCGCTTACCTGCTTTGCTTTTTGGGGGCTTTTGTTTGCCGCAACAAAGTATGTATCTGTGGCTAGCATAGGTGCCTGTGCCATGCTGGCTGTGCTTGCTACTTTCGGTTATGCATCTGCTTTTTTGCCCGTTTATAAACTGGATATTTATGTCTTTGTTTTATCTTGGCTGGTTGCTGTTTTTGTTATTGTAAAACATAAGGCAAATATGGTAAGGCTTTGGAACGGCACAGAAAATGGCTTTGGCAAAAAGAGGAAAACATGACAGACGAGATAGGCGAAGAATGCGGCATAATGGGAATCTTTAACGGAGAATCCATTGTGAGAAATTTGGCAATGGGTCTTTACGCATTGCAACACCGGGGGCAAGAAAGCGCAGGCATTGCCACTACAAATGGCGAGAAGGTGCGTGTGAGCAAGAGCATGGGTTTGGTAGCAAATCTTATGCAAGGCGGCAAACTTGAAGCTCTAGCAAAAGACAGCTTTGCCGGCATAGGCCATGTTCGCTATAGCACCACGGGTTCCCGCACGCTTGCAAATGCACAGCCAATACTCGTGACTTGCAAATGGGGCTACTTGGCGGTGGCACACAACGGCAATATCACAAATGCCGGTGAACTTCGTGCAGAAATGGAAGCAAATGGGCATATCTTTCAAAGCACATCAGACTCCGAAGTTCTGTTGCACGAAATTTCGCGTACCAAAGCGGATAATTTGCCGGAAGCAATTCACATAGCAGTTCAAAAATTCAAAGGTTGTTTTTGCCTTCTATTTTTAACAGAAGACACAATGTATGTAGTCAGGGATGGGTTTGGATTCCGCCCTCTTTGCCTTGGCAAGAAAAATGATTCGTGGTTTTTGGCAAGCGAATCTTGTGCATTTGATTTATTGAGCGTAGATTATGTGCGGGATGTTCAGCCCGGCGAATTTGTAACTATAAACAAAAGCGGCATTCACTCCGAAATGTTGATTAAAAGAGACAGAAAGGCATTTTGCATATTTGAGTTTGTGTATTTTGCTCGCCCGGATAGCAGAATTTTTGAGCAGAGCGCAGACAAAGTCCGCAGAAAAATGGGAAAAAAACTCGCAGAAGAATGCCCCGTTGATGCAGACATAGTAATCCCTTGCCCGGATAGCTCAACCACTGCTGCCCTTGGATATGCACAGGCAAGCGGAATACAATTTGAAATAGGGCTTTTGAGAAATCATTATGTAGGCAGAACATTCATAGACCCTTCTCAAGATGTAAGGGAGCAAAAGGTAAAACTTAAATTCAACACCATAAACGGCGTGCTAAAAGACAGAAAAGTGTGCTTGGTAGATGATTCCATTGTGCGAGGAACAACCTTGAAAATTCTTTGCGGAATGCTAAAGGCTGCCGGTGCAAAAGAAGTTCATATTCGCATTGCAAGCCCACCCGTTAGATGTCCTTGCTGTTTTGGAATGGATTTTCCAAGTGAAGAAGAACTGGTGGCAAATCTTTTGGTTCCGGAAGAGGTTGCAAAAATGCTAGGCGTAGAAAGTTTGGCTTATTTAAGCGTTAAAGGAATGCGAGAATGCACAGGTGCCCCAGACGATTTTTGCGGAGCTTGTTTTGACGGAATTTACCCGGAAGAATTTTGCACTATGTCAAAAAACAAGTGTTAACTTCTTTCACCAAGCTTAAAATTTTCTCCCTATCCTTTACCCCATCCGTTTCTGCCCCGCTGGAAACATCAACCGCAAAAGAATTTAATTTCAACGCCTCTTTTATATTCCCCAAATTCACGCCGCCGGCTAAGAAAATATTTTTGCTCAAATCAATGCCCCGCAAACTTTCCCAATTAAAGGCGTGCCCGCTGCCGGGAGATTGAGCGTCTAGCAGGGTGTAATTGCATAGTTGAGGGGTACATAGTTGAGAGTTGAGAGCTCCGAGTTGAGAGTTTTTATCCAAATTTAATGCTCTGATTATTTTTGCTTTGCATTTGTTTTTTAATTCTTCAATGTATTCATCTGTTTCGCTGCCGTGCAGTTGGACTATGTCTATGATGCCGTTTTTGTGCAGGGAAATAATATCGTCAATTTTTGCGTTCACAAAAACGCCAACGGGGGTAATTTCTTTTGCCAAATTCTTTCTTAGGTTCTCTGCTTGCTTAAAGTCTATATATCTTTTGCTTTTTTTTGCAAATACAAAACCTATAAAGTTTGGCTTTGCTTCGTTTGCAAATTCAATATCCTGCTCCCGGAAAAGCCCGCATATTTTGATTTTTGGCATAAAATGAAAATAGTTAATTTTGGAGGATTATTTCACTCTTTGCTTCGCGTCAAGTGAACCGGCCCGCAAAAAAAG
>LIUI01000052.1 GCA_001462235.1 Fibrobacteria bacterium GUT307 | reverse complement strand
AAAAGGGCAATACAGAATTTTGAGGACTGTGAAAAACCGTTTTGGCGCAACTGACGAAATAGGTGTTTTTGAGATGACCTCGCTTGGGCTTATACCCGTGCAAAATCCCTCCAGAGTATTTTTGCAAGAAGGAGCAGAACTCTCACCCGGCAGCGTCGTAAGTTGCACCATTGAAGGCAGCCGTGCTTTGCTTTTTGAAATTCAGGCATTGGTAGGCAAAACGAGCTATGCAATTCCGCAAAGGGTCTCCGCCGGGGTAGAGGCGAAAAAGCTCACAATTATACTTGCGCTCTTGGAACGCTTTGCAAAAATCCAAACCGGCAATTCGGATGTTTTTGTTTCCGTAGCCGGCGGCCTAAGGCTTGACGACCCCGGCATAGATTTATCCCTAGCTTTAGCCGTGGTGAGCAACGCTTTAAACATAAGTTTGCCGCCCCGCAGCATTGTGATGGGCGAGCTTGGGCTTTCCGGGGAAATTCGCACGGTGAGTTCTCTGGATTTGAGAATCAAAGAAGCGCATCGCTTGGGTTTTGAAAAGATAGTTGTGCCGGCAAATGCGAAGATGCCCACGGTGAAGGGTATTGAGGCGATTAAGTTTGCAAGGCTTGAAGAGGCGGTGGGCTGGATGCGTTCATGATTTTTTCAATATTAGCCTTTTTCCTCGGAAATATGCCCGATTTTTTAGCTAAAATGCTCTTTGAATTGTTTTACCCCATTTATTTGCTCAAATTCAAAAAAGAAAAAAATTACATTTTAAAACGTTTAAAAAAAGCGAATTTGCAAATAAAACCAAAAGAAGTGTATAAAAATCTTTTTCTTAATGGTTTGGATAGCTTAAAATTTTTGCAAAACAAAAAAGTTCCCGTGGAATTAGAAAATTTTGATTTAATTCCAGAGCAACCTGTTGTTTTTGTGAGCATTCATTTGGGGGCTTTTGAGATGTTGCATAGGGTTTTAGGGGCTAGGGGTAAAACCAATTTGGTAGTTTCGGAGTTCAAAAATAAAAAATTAGATAAATTTTTAATGAATTTGAGGGGAATAAAAAACATAAAAATTGTAAAAGATTTTGAGACTTCTCAAGTTTTGAAAAGCGTTATTCGCAATAAAGAAATTTTAGCAGTAATGGCAGATCAATCAAAATATGGCGGAGAGTATTTTGAAATTTTAGGACAAAGCGTTCCTTTGTTTTTGAAGCTACCAATAAAAGCTAATAAGCTAGGTGCAAGCGTTGTGCTTTTTAGGACGTTTAGGAAAAATGGAAAGCACACAATAAGAATTGAGCGTATTTATGAGCCATGTTCAAAAATAAATTCAGCGGAAATAGCAAAGATTTTTGAAAGTTGGATTTTGGAGTATCCTGAGCAGTGGGCGTGGAATTATTTTGCACATTAATCTTACCACCTGCCTATATCGTCTTTTGGAGGAGCGGTTCTGCCATACGGCGGTCGTTTTCTTCAAAAGCCTTCCCCCAAGGGCTTGCCCATTTTTTTCTACATTCTCTTCATGGAATTTGTTATTGAATTGATACTTTTAGCTGTTGTCATTATTCAGTTTATTGTAATGATGTACTTTTTTTCAAAGAACAAGCAAGGTTCGCAGGTAGAGGTATTAACATTAAGGGACGAATTTGGGAAAAATAGAGAGGAGGCAAATAAATCTGCTAAAGAGGCACGGGAAGAATTGTCTTTGAACTTAAAATCCGTGTCGGAGCAATTGTCCACAATAATTACCAACTTTACAGGATTGGTTGATAATAAATTAAAAATATTTGAGGAAAGATCATCGGCAAAAATAGAAATGCTAACAAAAGACACAAAAGAGGGGCTTGAAAAAAACCGCGAATCAGTTGAAAAAAAGCTGGCCGATATACAACAAGGAAATGAAAAAAAGTTGGATGAAATGAGGCAAACTGTAGATGAAAAATTGCATAAAACACTCGAAACTCGGCTTGGCGAATCGTTTAAGCTTGTGAGTGAACGGCTTGAACTTGTACAAAAGGGGCTTGGAGAGATGCAAACGCTGGCAAGTAATGTTGGCAGCATAAAAAATGTGTTGTCTAATGTAAAAACCAAAGGAGTATTGGGCGAATACCAGCTTGCAGCCATACTTGAACAGATTATGGCACCCAATCAATATGCTAAAGACGTAAGACCTAAAACTGGTAGCAGAGATACCGTTGAATTCGCGGTGAAAATTCCCAGTAAAGAAGATTCAAATAAAGTAATTTGGCTTCCCATTGACGCTAAATTTCCCACGGTGGATTACGAAACATTATTGGATGCCTACGAAAACGCAGAAAAAGAAAAAGTTGAACAGGCACAGAAAGAACTCAAAACAAAAATTGAGAGATTTGCCAAGGATATTCGTGAAAAATACATTGAGCCACCAAATACTACGGAATTTGGCATTATGTTTTTACCCTTTGAAGGATTGTATGCAGAGGTTTTGCGTATTCCCGGTTTGTTTCAGAATATACAAAACACATACAAAGTCACTATAACAGGCCCTACCACAATCTCCGCGTTTTTGAATAGTTTGCAAATGGGCTTTAGAGGCCTTGCGGTAGAAAAACGCACCAGTGAAATTTGGAATTTGCTCAGCGCGGTAAAAACTGAATTCACCAACTTTGGCAGCGTGCTGGAAAAAACAAAAGAAAAATTGGTTTTGGCAAGCAAAGAAATTGAAAAAGCAGAAACACGTTCGCGGGCAATAGAGCATAAATTGCGTGATGTGCAAACATTGCCGGAGGCTTAGAAAGCCTCTAAAACTCATTCAAGGAAATTTTAGGAGGCTTGTCAAGGAAAAAGGTGTTGTCACTTACTATATTCTCCCTTATATGCCACAAGAACTCTCTCTTCCCGTTCCGGATGATTTTCATATTCATCTTAGACAAGGGCAAGATTTAGCAAGCTATGCTAAAAGTGCCGAACAACAATTTGGGCGTATTTTGGTGATGCCAAATACCGAGCCGCCTGTAAACTCTGCGGAATCTGTGAAAAAGTACAAGGCAGAAATTTTAGCCGCAGCTCCTAGCTTGAAAGTTTTGCTCACATTCAAGCTCAACAAGAATTACACCGAGCAGGAACTTTTGGAAATGCGAAAAAACGGTGCAATAGCCGCAAAATATTATCCGCTTGGGGTTACAACCAATAGCCAAGACGGTGTTTCGCAAATAGAAGATATGTACCCTACCATTGAACTAATGGAAAAATTGGATTTGGTTCTGTGTTTGCACGGCGAAGAACCCGGGGTTTTTTGTTTAGACAGGGAAAAGAAGTTTTTGAAGCATCTTGAAAAACTCATAAGAATATTCCCAAAATTACGCATAGTTTTAGAGCACGTGTCCAGTGCAGAAGCGGTGGAACGCGTTAAAAGCTTGCCGCAAAATGTAGCTGCAACCGTAACAGTCCACCATTTTATTTTAACTTTAGACGATATTGTTGGGGACTCTTTGCGTCCACAGAACTTTTGCAAACCCATTCCAAAACTTCCAAAAGATAAAGAAGTGCTTAGAGCCGCCGTTTTTAGCGGAAATAACAAATTCTTTTTGGGAACAGACAGCGCACCGCACGCCCTGGAAAAAAAGGAATGCCTTTGCGGAGCGGCAGGGATTTATTCTGCGCCGGTAGCCATTCCTATTTTGATAGAAGAGTTTGAAAAAGAAAATGAACTGGCTTTGCTCCCAAACTTCATCGCTGGCTTTGGAGCAGATTTTTACAAAATCCCAAGGCAAAACAAAAAAGTTACGTATATAAAAAAGGAATGGCAGGTTCCAAAAATAATAGACGGAGCCGTGCCTTTGCGGGCAGGGGAAGTTTTGAAATGGGATAGGAAATAGAACCCTAAGTTCGCCATTTCACTTTTTTACTGTCTGCTACTGCAGGCATATTTTCATTGCGCTCGTAATCCTCAAATTTGCTCATTAGCATGGAAACTAGCCTTGTAACAGGTATTTCAAAACCTATTGCTAATTGAAATATGGAAAGAAATGTAGGAGCTCGCAAACCACCCTCAAAAAGAGAGATGCTCTGCCTAGTAAGCCCGCTTTTCTTTGCCAGTTCAAACTGAGAAATGTTGCGCCTTTCCCGTTCTTCGCATAGTAAATTGCTAAAAGCCCGGGTTAAATTTTGGGAGTGCGTGTCGGAGAATTTTATCATGGCAAAAACTTAGAGAAGCTATGGTAAAAATGTGTCAACAGTAGTTTGCAAAATGAAATTTATTTTTTGGCACGCTTTTTGCAAGATAACCGAATATGAAACTTAACTCTTCTGTTTTCAGCGACTTACGGATAATCACGGTTCTGGTGTTTTTTGCCGGTTTTGCGTTCTCCGCACCTGCTTCCCTATATGGGAACAACCTTTACACAGACAAAAAGGGCAAAAAAGCCGGCGATGTGGTAACCGTTCTGGTTTTGGAAGCAGCCAAAGCAGGCAGCGATACCCGCACCGAAACCGAAAAAAGGAACGGACTAAGTGTTGGGCAAGATAAATCCAGCGGCAAACTCTTTAGCTGGATGCCTAATTTTAACGTTAACGGCAATGCCAATATAACCTACGATGGCAAAGGCGCAACCGCCCGCAACGGAGAATTAAAAGCAACCGTAACTGCCCGCATAACCGAGGTTTTAGACAACGGAAACTTATTGATTGAAGGCTCAAAACTTGTAGCCATAAACGATGAAGAGGAAATTTTGGAAGTAAGCGGCACCATAAGGGCAGATGACATTAACCCCGATAACACAGTTTATAGTTATAAAATAGCCGAGGCAGTTATTCGCTACTCAGGAAGCGGCACTAATTCGGAAGCGGCAAAACCCGGACTTTTAACAAGATTTTTTAATTGGATTTTTTAACAGCGGCATAACAAAAAAAGGAGTTGGTATGCGATTAGAAGAAGAGAAGCGATACAAGATAGGATGGATTGAGATTGCCGCAATAATTTGCGCTGCACTCGCAATATTGGCATCCAGGGCAAGTGCCGCCAGAGTCAAAGATATGGCAACTTTGGAGGGCATTTCTGAGCAGCAATTGGTTGGTTATGGGCTTGTGGTTGGTCTTGCCGGCACAGGCGATGGCACCAGAACTCAGTTCACCGTTCAATCGGTGGCGAATATGCTCCAGAAAATGGGCATAGTCGTTAATCCAAACGATTTGCGTTTGCGAAACGTGGCTGCAGTGATGGTAACCGCAAACCTGCCTGCCTTTGTGAGGCCCGGCAAAAAAATAGATGTGAGCATTTCCAGCTTAGGCGATGCCCGCTCTTTGGAAGGCGGCGTTCTCTTAATGACCCCGCTTCAAGGCTCAGACGGCGAATATTACGCACAGGCGCAGGGAGCAATTAGCATTGGCGGAATTTCTGCAAGAAGCGGCCGCAATTCTTTCAAAAAAGGCCATGCCCTTGCGGGAACCCTTCCTGAGGGTGCTGTTGTATATAAAGAAGTAGAGAGCATAAACTTAAAAAGCGGCTCTCTCCGCTGGGTGCTCTCTAACCCCGACTTTACAAGTGCGGTTGCAGCGGCAAGCGCCATAAACCAGATATTCCCAAATACCGCAATAGCAGAAGACGCTTCCACCATTCTGGTAAACGTGCCAGAAACCATGCGAAACGACTACATGGCTTTTATAGCCCGTGCAGAAATAGCCGAGTTTAACCCAAACACAAATTCTCGCGTTATACTGAACGAAAAAACAGGAACTGTTGTGAGCGGAGCAAATGTTCAAATAGACGAAGTAGCTGTTTCTCACGGGAGCATAACTATACAGGTGGCAAGCACCCAAGCCGCTGCCCCCACGCCCTTGCTTGGCCCTGCAACGCTTACCAACAATCAGCAGCTAAATGTGCAGGAAACACGCACAGAAACCCGAGTTTTGCCCGCAATAACCAATGCAGGGCAGCTGGCTCAGGCATTGAACAGCTTAGGGGTTTCGCCTAGAGATATAATTTCAATTTTCCAGGCAGTTAAAAAAGCCGGTGCATTGCACGCAGAATTGGTAATAATGTAGCTACTGCTGCAAACATAATTACTATATTCCGCAAACGATGCCTTTACAAGATATAAAATCCCTTTCTCGTGAGGAACTGCGTAAGTTTCTTTGTGATAATGGGCATAAACCTTATAGAGCAGAGCAAATTTACGTATGGCTTTTCAAGCTTATGATGCAAACTTACGAAGGAATGAATGTTCCTGCGGAGCTTTGCAGGCTGCTGGAACAAAATTTTCGCATAAAATCGCTCAGGGAAGAGCTAAAAATGGAGTCTTTGGACGGCACTGTAAAATGGCTTTACAAAACAGCAGACGATTTGCCGGTTGAAACGGTAATGATTCCAACAGAAACCAGAGCCTCGGTTTGCGTCTCTACGCAGTCCGGTTGCGCTATGGGTTGTGCTTTTTGCCGCACCGGACGCATGGGGCTTAACCGTTCCCTTGAAGCAGGTGAAATATTGGAGCAAATAATAAATGTTTGCAGGGATTTTAAGGTTACAAACGTGATTTTTATGGGTATGGGTGAGCCGCTTATGAATTTGGAGGCTGTTCACAGAGCCTGCGTTTGTTTGCACGACCAAAAAGCTTTTTCAATGGGCAAAGGACGCTTAACAGTAAGCACTAGCGGCGTTGTACCCAAAATAGCAGAACTTTTGGAAAGAAACACGCCTTGCCAGCTGGCTGTAAGCCTTGTTGCAGCAGACAATGAAACAAGAGATGCCCTTATGCCTATAAACAAAACATGGAATTTAACGGAACTTTTGAAAGCCATAGACAATTATATGGAAAAGAGCGGCGAATGGGTGACTCTTGAATATATTTTGATAAAAGACAAAACTTGCACAAATAAGGCTGCGGAAAATTTAATCCGCATAGTTAAGCCTAGGCGTTGCAAGGTGAATGCTATTGTGTTAAACAGCAACGAGAACCCAGAGCTGCAAGCTCCCTCAGAACAAGAGGTGAATGAGTTTTTGGAGCTTGTGCGGGCAAAGCAAGTGCAAATAAACATAAGAAATCCCAGAGGCCGCGATATTTTTGCGGCTTGCGGCCAATTGGCCAGGGCGGTAGTATGAGTAATGTAGCATTAACACCAAATGTACCGCAATATTGGGAAGTTTTATACGCAGAAGGTAAAGATGAATGGGATTTAGGCATGGTGGCTCCGGCTTTGCTGGATTTTTTTGAGCACCCGTCTTGCCCAAAAAGCGGGGATGTCCTTGTCCCGGCCGCAGGCAGGGGCTGGGATGCCGAGGCGTGGGCAAAGCGCGGGCATAATGTTTGGGCTGTTGATTTTTGCTCTTCTGCATTGGATTCTTTGGAAATGCTGTCTAACAATTATCCTAATTTAACCCCGTTGAATTTAGATATGTTTTATCTAAGCTCCAGAGATGAAAAAAGATGTGGAAAAAAATTTGACATTATTTACGATTATTGCGCTTTTAATTCCATTCACCCGGGCAGGCGCGATGAATACGTGGAAATGTGGACTAAAATGCTAAAAGACGACGGGCTTGTGATTGGTTTCTTTTTTCCGATTAGCGATGAGAAATACAACGATA
Source organism: Fibrobacteria bacterium GUT307 (assembly GCA_001462235.1). Classification (GTDB taxonomy): domain Bacteria; phylum Fibrobacterota; class Fibrobacteria; order Fibrobacterales; family Fibrobacteraceae; genus Fibrimonas. Next base: position 5,453 of record LIUI01000052.1, on the reverse strand, counting down.
TTCCCCCTTTTGGCATATCAAGGTCTGAATTGGAAGTAAGGTTTAATGGAATACTGAATGTTGAAGAGATAATTGTGCCCAAGAAAAGTGCCAAAGACAGAATTGGCGATAGAACGGGTAAAGAAGAAATTTGGCTTTTGAGGAAAGTACTATGATTATTGAAATTTGTCCTTGCGGTTCCGGAAAAAACTACAACGAATGTTGTGAACCGATAATAAAAAGAACAGCCTTGGCTAGCAGCCCTGAGGTTCTTATGCGTTCACGCTATTCGGCTTATGCAAAGAAGGAAATTCTTTGGCTAAGAGATAGCCTTGAAGAAAAGCACCGAAAGGAATTTGACGAGAAAGGGGCACGGCAGTGGAGTGCGCAATCCGAATGGATGGGCCTTAGCATTGTTAGTTCAAAAATAGACGAGGAAAATAATAAGGGCTGGGTTGAGTTTGCCGCAAAATACAAGCAAAGCGGAATTACCAGAGAGCACCGCGAGATTTCCGAATTTGTGCGAAAAAACGGAGAATGGCTATTAACCGAGGGGCAAATGGTTAAGCCGGAACCTGTGCGCAAAGAACAAACAATAGGCCGCAACGACCCTTGCCCCTGCGGTTCCGGAAAAAAGTACAAGAAGTGCTGCGGTGGTGGGTAACGCTATTATAGCTGTGCTAGGAACATAAATCCAAATAGTTTTCTTTATTGATTTCGTTAAACTTCTTTTGCTTGTAAGCGTTTGCAAATGCTGAGGGTATTTTTTTAAGCCATCTATAGCCAAAATATCTTTCAGCAGATAGGATTGCGTTATTTCCCTTAGATAATCTGCCTTGTCGCTTAAGCGTTTCATTGTCACAACTTCGGGATAAGAACCGTATATCAATCTTTCTTCCAAATTTTGCTGTGTTTCAAAAACAGTTTCCATTGCGGAAATTTCCTTTTGTGAAAAAGGCGCAAGTTTGAAAGTTTTGCTACGCCCAACGAGTGGTTCACCTGTTTGATTTTGCAGGTCAAAAGAGGAGGAACCGGAGGCAAGCACGCAAACAGACGGAATTTCGTCTAAGATTAGTTTTATTTTTGAGCCTATATCAGGAATATTCTGTGCTTCGTCTATTGCCAAAAGCCGAATGCCATTTAACAAGCGGCGGTAGTTTGCAACGGAACAATTCTCCAACAGGCTTTGCGTGTCGTAATCTTCGCCGTTCAAGGATAGTACTTTGCCTTTCCATTGCTTTATTATGAGTTTCATCAATACTGTTTTGCCCGTGCGCCGCGCGCCGAAAATTAAAGCGGCTTTTTGAGGCTTTAAGCTCCTTATTATTTTGCGTTCCAGCAAGCGAGGAATATTCTTCATAATGGTAAATATATAAAAATCGTCAGCCAAGTGACAAAATTTATGTAAAAATCGTCAGTTGAGTGACGAAAAAACCTTATTTACTGTGCGCCTTTGCCGGATAAAACCACATAAATGGTTCTGATTAAAATTTGAATATCCAGCAGAATAGATGCGTTGGATAGATAATAAATATCATAGCCAAGTTTTATTTTAACATCTTCTATGTTGTTATCGTAATGATGGCGAACTTGTGCCCAGCCGGTTAAGCCGGGTTTCATCTTTAAGCGGCTTGCGTAAAAGGGGATTGTTTTACGCAGCTCTTCTATAAAAACAGAACGCTCCGGGCGGGGGCCAACCATGCTCATATTGCCTTTCAAAACGCAAAGGAGCTGCGGAATTTCGTCTATGCGAAAGCGGCGTATGATTTTCCCGACTCTTGTAATGCGGCTATCGTTCTTTTTTGCCCATTGAGGGCCGTCTTTTTCTGCATCGCTTTGCATGGAGCGGAATTTGTAAATGGTAAAGGGTCTTGAATATAAGCCTATTCGTTGCTGTTTGTAAAAAATTGAGCCTTTGGAATCAATTCTAATTGCAATGGCGGTTATCAAAAGCAAAGGCGAGGTTGTTGCGAGTAAAAATATAGCTATTGCAATATCCATAATCCTTTTTACGGTTGCTTGCCAGGGGAGTAAATTCAATACAAAAAGTTCTTGCAATTCTTTGGAATGCACAAGAGTGGGTTGGTCTGATGTTTTGAAATTTTTTGCGCATTCCCACAAACTCGGCACAAGATAAACTCGTACAGGCAAATGCGCTACCCAATATAAAATCTCGTTTATCTTTTTTTCCGAATTGCTGTGGTGGGCTATAACTATAGCTTGAACATTATTTTTCTTTATTAGATTTGGCAAATCCGGATAAGTTCCCAAAATTGGCAAGTCTTCAAAAATATTTTCATTCCCAAGATTTTCTTCAACTATGCCTATAACCTTTTTTCCCAGTTGCGGATTATCTCTAAACAAATGCGAATATTCCTTAGCCTCGTTTGTGCAACCGAGCAAAAGAACGCAATCTGCGCCCCAACCCCTATTCAAAAAACGCCTCAGAATTTTGCAAATCAAAAGCCTGAAAATGCTCGCCAAAAACCATAGGGAAAAGAAATAGCCTGTTACAACCCTAACGCCGTTTGAAAATTCACCGAAATTTGGCGTGCTGTTATGCCCCGTGACAAAAGGTATGAGTAAATCGCCAAATAGGGCGGCTACGGCAAAGCAATATAAAATGCCAACAATTTTTAAAAGACGCAAAACCAATGCGGTTCTGGAATTCAACAACCAACGCTGGTAAAGACCTCCGCACAAAAACGCCAAAAACCAGATTAAAACCGCAAAAGCCGCATATTCCGTATATTTTGGAAAAAACAAGATAAAGCACAGGACGCTTGCTGTGCAATCAAAAATTATAAACAACAACTTTTCTAGGGTAGAAGCCCGCATATTCAGATAAAATATAAGAAAGAATTTCCAAAAAATAGCATTTTTTTTCAAAAAACACAATTATTTACATAAAAAATACCTATAAAATACTTAGTAAATACAATGCTGATATTTTTGTTGCAAATGGATTTCTATATTCACCGAATAAATGCAAGAAATCTCTTCTTTAATGAATTCCAGTGGCGTGGCTTTTGGGACAAGCGGGGTGCGTGGGCTGGTTAGCGATATGACAAATGAGGTGTGCTTTGCATACGCTCTTGGCTTTTTACAGCACACATTAAAACGCAGCGGCACAAAAAAAGTAGTTGCTATTGGCGGGGATTTGCGCCCAAGCACCCCCCGCATAATTGCAGCTTGCATGGCGGCTGCAAAGAAACTTGGCTTTGAATGCGATTACCAAGGCTTTTTGCCAAGCCCTGCCCTTGCGCTCTACGGCATAAAAAAAGGAATATCCAGCATAATGGTAACGGGAAGCCATATACCGGATAACAGAAACGGCATAAAATTTTGCGACAGCCTTGGTGAAATAACAAAAGCAGATGAGTTGAGCATTCGTTCTCAAAAAGTAGAAGTCCCGGAGCTTGTAGAAATAGAAACCCTGCCTAATTCAAATGGCGAGGCTTTGAAGATTTACAAAGAATACATTTTAAATTTATTCCCCAAAAATTCTTTGCAGGGCGTGAACATAGCCTTTTACCAGCACTCTGCGGTTGGCAGGGACATTGCGGTTGAAATTTTAACCGAACTTGGAGCAAATGTTAAAGCCACTCACAGGAGTGAAAAATTTATACCCGTAGATACCGAAGCCATTCGCAAGGAAGATGCGGACTTTGCAAAGCAAATTTGCGCAACCGGCGATTATTTTTGCATGGCAAGCACAGACGGAGATTCCGATAGGCCGCTTTTATCCGATGAAAAAGGAAATTGGTTTAGGGGCGATTCGCTAGGTATTTTAGCAGGCAAAGCACTTGGGATTGAGGCTGTGGTTATCCCTGTAAGTTGCAATAGCGCTGCGGAAAAGAGCGGCTTTTTCAAGCAGGTTTTGCGAACAAAAATAGGAAGCCCCTTTGTGATTGAGGGGATAAAAGAGTTGCAGGGGAAGTATAAATCCGTTGCGGGCTATGAGGCAAACGGTGGTTTTTTAACCGAGAGCTTAACAACTAGGGATGCCCTTACACCGATAATAGCAACTATTATAGAAAGCAAAAAACAAGGACTTAAATTATCCGAACTCTTGGCAAAACTGCCACCGAGATACACAGCAAGCGGTTTGGTGAAATTGCAGGTTGCTGCAGATAGCACAGACGGTTACCGAATGGAATTTGAGAACGGGAATATCATACACTTGCGCAAAAGCGGGAATGCACCGGAATTTCGTTGCTACACGGAGAGCAAAACTTTAGCAGAAGCAGAAGATTTGAGCGATAAATGCGTAAAAATTCTGGAACTCTGGAAAATTATGGGTTCAAAACTTTTTGCTGAGTTAAGCGAAATGGTAAAAAAACAAAGTGCCGGCAAACCTAAACCCACGCAAGAAAGCGTTGCCTCTATGGATTTTGGAATGCTGCGCGATAACCCAAAATATAAGGAATTTGAAAAAACTGGAATAGATATTTTGAAGCAAGGCAAGGCGGCTGCATTTTTGATTGCGGGCGGGCAGGGTTCAAGGCTCGGTTTTGATGGGCCAAAAGGGGTTTTTAAACTGGAAGAATTGGGAAAATCCATTTTTCAAATACACGCAGAAAATATGCTGAACTTAAAAAAACTCTGCGGAACGGATATTCCCTGGGTTATAATGGCAAGCCCGCTGAATAAAAAAGAAACCTTGGAGCATTTTGAGCAAGCAAACTATTTTGGCTTGAACAAAGAGAAAATTAAATTCATAGAGCAAGGCACAATTTACGCACTAGCCCCAAACGGGCAGCTAATTTTAGATAGTATGGGAGATGTATTTTTGGTTCCAGATGGGAATGGTGGCTGTTTTAGGGCACTTTCAGAAAGCGGAGCTTTGGCGTGGTTACAGGAGCATGGAATAGAATATGTTTTTCTTTATGGGGTTGATAATATTTTAGCCAAGCCCTGTGACCCGCCATTTATAGGTGCTTTTATAGATTCAAAAACGGCGGCGGCGTCCAAAGTTGTTAAAAAGAAATATCCCGAAGAAAAAATGGGCGTATTCGCTTTGAAAAATGGTTTGCCGGGCGTTATAGAATACAGCGAAATTTCACCTGAGCTGGCAAAGGAACTTGATGGCGGGAACATACTGGCTCATTTATTCACAATGGAGTCCCTCAAAAAACTAGAAAGCGAATCCTTGCCTTGGCACTTGGCTATAAAACGAGTTTGCGGCATAGACGGCTCTTTCAAATTTGAGCAACTCTTATTTGATGCATTCCCAAAGCTAAAAACAATGTATTTAGCCGGGGTTTTGCGAGAAGAGGAGTTTGCCCCTATAAAGAACGCAAGTGGCGAAGACTCCCCGAAAAGCGCGGTGGAGATGTTCAAGAACCTCCTTGCGTAAAAAACACAAAAACCCCTTGACAAAGTTGCGAAATATTTCTATCTTTGAAATCAATGGCTTCAATTAAATACATTCTGCTGCTTCTTCTTTCCTGCATATCTGCATTCGCCACCCC
>LIUI01000051.1 GCA_001462235.1 Fibrobacteria bacterium GUT307 | reverse complement strand
TGGAAAACGGTTTTGATGATTTTATTTCCAAGCCGATAGACATACGCCAATTGAACGTTGTGTTGAACAAACTGGTGCGCGATCAATATCCGCCCGATGTGGTAGAAACGGCAAGAAAAGAACAAGCCCTTCTGTATTCCGGCGGCGAACGCAAAGAACCCCTGGGAGCGGAGCTTGCGGAAATCTTTGTCAGAGACGCAAAAAAAGCCATAACAACACTGGGGGCTATTTATTTAAACAAGTGCCGTAGAGCGGACGATCTTTCGATGTTTGTTATTAATATCCACGCCATGAAGAGCGCCCTTGCCAATGTCGGCGAAGCGGCTTTATCCGCCGTGGCGTTAAAACTTGAGCAGGCGGGGCGGGAAAAAAACATTGAGCTGATTCTATCAGAGATTCCATCATTCATGCAGGAACTGCGCGCCGTAATCGAAAAATTTGAGGCTGATGAAGATGCCGGTAAAAACTTGGAGAATGCCGGGGACAATAAGTACCTAAAAGAAAGATTACTGGTTGTTAAGGAGGCATGCACGGCGTATGATAAGAAGGTTGCCAAGGAAGCGCTTGCTGAAATTAAAGAAAAACTGTGGCCCAAATCTGTTAATGAACAGGTCCATCTTATTAGCAGTCATTTGCTGCACAGCGATTTTGACGAAGCCGCGCAGGTTATTGACGAGTATGTGAAGATGATTTAGTTTTTTCTCTTATGAGACCATCTATAATACCCATCATAACATTGAACCGCTCGCTTATTTTGTTTTCTGAAATTTTTTCTATAACCATTTTGCAACATGGGCATACTGCAAAATACTCATTGTTTCCATATATATCTTTTTCATAGCTAATCACAAAAAAATCATTGTCCGTTTTTTCCATTGTTTCAATTCTTGCATTTAGTATCTTTTTTTCTCCTTCCAGCTTTTTTAGTTTAAATAATTCAGCATACATTTTGAAAGATTTTCTGCGACAACTGCACCAAAAATACCCCATATCATCTATCGGTTCACATTTTATGCACATTTTGCAATTTTCTTTATTTAGCGACCCACATTCCTTGCTATAATCAATAGAAGCCTTTAATTTGCTATCATGCTTTTCATTGTGTATTTTTTGAAGATTGACAATATCTGCATTAATGATTTTTATAGTTCCTTTAATCTTTCTTTTAACCTTAGAAACATGGGCGGATTTACTTTTCAAATATTCCTTTTCTGTCTTGTTGCATAGTATGCATTTCATGGTTTCCTCCAAAGCAATTAGCACTAATTAATATAGCAGACAGGTCTATCAGGAGATGCTAGTGTTAAGGGGGAAAAATATTTTTTCTGTCTAGCATCCTGTGATAGACACGAGTGTTATGCTTATAAGTAAAATCAAGAGGAAGGAGAAATCTTTATGGACAATTTAACCGGCAAATGGAGTAATGGCGCTTTTTCACTTGTTATAAAAAAAGATAGGTATGTAAGTTTTTGTGGAGGTTTGCGTTATGGCAAAGGAACCATAATCTATGATAATGGGAGTTTTTCTTTAACATCAACCCATGCGAGCTGGTTTTTTTTCCTGTGGACTCCCTTTACTGAAAGGGTAAAAGGAAAATATAGTATTACAGGCAATGATGAACTAACTATTTCTGATGTAGAAGGCAGATATAGCTTTCTTAATGGAACATGGATAAGGAGGAAATGAGAGAAATCAAAATGAACAGTGCGATATCAATTCTTAAACATGAAATTGAACAGGTTTTTGGGGTACAAAAAGAAGAAATAACTGAATTCAAAAAACTTGAAGGTACAAATTTGGTGTATTCTTTTACTGTAAAAAACCAGAAATATGTTATAAAAAAATTAAAGGATACGTCAATAGCTGACTGGGAACAAGAAAAAGCCGTATATATTGCATTAAAACAATTTAAAATAACAGACGAATTGGTGTATTATGATAACGGTATTAAAATAACCAAATTTATCAACACCGGCAGGCCATTAAGCTATGGTGAATCTGATATGATTGCTGTACTCGATAAGCTTCGTATGGCCCATGAGAGCGGAGCTTCAATAAAATATAATTATGATATTATTGAAAAAATAGATAAATGTATTTTGCAAAGCAATAAAAAAGAAAAAAGACTGATGAAGGTAAAAAACTATAGGGCCACAATTGATGCTATTCAAACAATGGTAAATAAACTAAATATTCCGCCTGTTCTTTGTCATGGAGATGCATGTACGACAACGAATTTTTTACGGTTGGCCGATGGAAGTATAAGAATAATTGATTGGGAACAAGCCGGTATGGCGGATCCGTTACTTGACATTGCTATTGCAGCATTACATCAGGGCTTTGAATGTGTTGATCCCGTGTGGTGTCTGCATCAATATTTAAAAAGAATTCCCGAAAAACAGGAATATCTTAGACTGTTCTCTTTTTTGGCACTAGACAGCTATGCGTTAATGACGTGGTGCGTATATGAAAGCCCGGAAGATTATGACTATTACTTAGCTTCCGCAAAAAAATACAGCGCATTGGTTTTAAGTTACTATAAGGATATAATGTAAAGGGGAAAAATGAGAAAAATCACCAATGAAGAAGAAGATACCGTTGGAATGGTAAAGTATTTTGGTTGGGCGCTTCGAATTGTACCACCCAGGCTCAAGACCGCAGAGCTGTGCCTTGAAGCGGTGAAGCAGGAGGGTGAGGTGCTTGAGATAGTGCCGAAAAAATTCAAAACCGTGGAACTCTGCCTTGAAGCTGTAAAGCAGAACGGCGCGGCGCTTAAACATGTTCCTAAAAAGCTGATGACAGCAAATCTGTGTCTTGAAGCGGTAAAGCAGCCAGGTTGGGGAGCGCTTGAATACGTGCCTGAAAAGTTCAGGACAGCGGAAATCTGCATGGAAGCGATGAGGAAAGACGGTGAGGCGCTTCGTTACGTTCCTAAAAAACTAAGAACAGCGGAAATCTGCATGGAAGCGGTGAAGCAAGAAGGCTGGGCGTTTCGATATGTTCCTGACGAACTCAAGACAGCGGAACTATGCTGGGAGGCGGTGAAGCAGTACGGCGGGGCGCTTCGATTCGTACCACGCGAACTCAAGACGGCGAAACTGTGCCGTAAAGCAGTGAAACGGTATATACCACGCGACCCCAAGACAGCGAACACGCCCCTGGAAGTAGCGAAGCAATTCGACTTGGGTCTTAAATACGTTCCTTGCAAGCTCAAGACTGCAGAACTGTGTCTGGCGGCGGTGAAGCAGATCGGTGGGGCGCTTGATCACGTACCTAACGAACTCAAGACGGCAGAACTATGCTTAGCGGCGGTGAGGCAGGACGGTACGGCGCTTAAACTCGTACCTGATGAACTCAAGGGGTCGGAATTATGCCTTGAGGCTGTAAGGCAGGCCGGTTTGGCGATTCAATACGTGCCTCGCAAATTCAAGACTGCGGAATTGTACCGGGAAGCAGTCAGGAACAACGGCTGGACGCTTCAATTCGTGCCGAAAAAGCTCAGGACAGCAAATGCTTGTCTTGAGGCGGTGAAGCAGAACGGACAGGCGCTTCAATTTGTCCCGGAAAAACTCAAGACAATGGAACTCTGCCTTGAAGCAGTGAAAAACAGTGGGGCGTTTGAATTCGTACCCGAAAAGCATAGAACGGAGGAAATCTACGAGGAAACAGCGAAGAAATGTATTGAACAGTGCTTTAAGAATATGACGGAAGAGCAAAAGTAGAGTAAAAAAGAACAATGATAAACTTTACTAATCAGTTTTGCGCTTTGTGCAATTTTTTGGCATTTTTCTAGAAAAACACCGCGAACACTTGACAAAAGATGTTTTTTACATTATCATAGTTTTGTGAGAAGCAACATGCGAGAAAAGAGTATTTTTTATAATTTAACTGATGAAAATGAAAATGCCACAACAGAATTATTATGTAATTTGTGTCATTTCGATGAATATAAGGAAATTATTTTTGATACATTGGGGTTAAAAGATTTTTCAATAATTTTTGAGGATATCATAACACAGAAACAAATATCCAAAGGAAAAAAACCGGATGTCGAAATTAAAAATGATAACGTAAGGGTATTTATTGAAAATAAAATTAAAAAAGGCTATAATCTATTGAAGTCACAAACAAAAGTATATCCTGAAGAATTAAATAAAGCACCACAAAAGAATAAAAAAATGATATATTTAGTTCCTGAAAATCACTTCTGTGTTGAAATGATAAAGAAATTGCAAAAAAAATATGGTTTTATTGAATTAATCTATTGGGAGGAACTAATAAATGCATTGGAAGAATATAATGAAAAAAAACGTTCTGAGATAATTACTGAATCAATTAATTACTTTACTAAAGTTTTGGAAATGATTCCAAAAACTAAATTTTCAGAGGAGGATATTTCACTTATGAAAGACATCGAAAAATTGTGCGAGGTAAATAAAACAATGGCAAAAACGGCTGAATTGTTTTTTAATGTAGCCGAAAAATTACGCAAAGATTTAAAAATTAAATCATTCCATTATGAACCAAATTTGGTTTGTGAAAAAGATGCGTTTGGATATTATTTCAATAAAGCGAATTGTTTTTTGGGCTATTCATTTGTTTTATTTGATAATGAAAAGCTTGAAGGAAGAGATTTTGTACTTTCTTTAGCATTAAATAAAGATAGTGTGAACTCTAAAAAAATAGGTGATTTTCACGACCAAACATTTTATAACGATGGGTGGTATTATTTCAAAATTGGCCAATATATTTATGACAGTGATGTACTTTATAAGCGTTGCAAAGAAATCATGGAAGAATGGTTATAAGTTTAGCAAGAGGCTCACTTTACCCGGTAACAACGAGTAATCCCGTAATATTGAGCCTATCAGAAATTTTGTG
>LIUI01000050.1:11364-15095 GCA_001462235.1 Fibrobacteria bacterium GUT307 | reverse complement strand
CCTATGGCCGTAATATCCGCTCTCCGACACTCCCAAGGTTCTGGACATTTTCGCTATCGGAAATTAGGAGCGGTGTTCCTCCATGAAGCGGAACTTCATTTCGATGCTTTTGAGAAAATGCCCACAGCTTTTTTTAAGATGTCCCTCTCCATCTCGGCATCCCTGAGGCGCTTCTCAAGCTCCCTGATGCGCTTGCCTTCGGCGCTGAGGGCTTCACGCCCGTTCCCGGGGAAAGCGAGGGAGCCGCAGGTTTCATGTTCTTTGCGCCAGCGGTATTGCCCAGCTCGCCAGCCGAGCAGGCAGGATTGCAGGCAGGGGACGTGATTGTTTCCGTCAACGGAAAATATCTCTCTTCCGTTGCTCCAGAAAACCAAATTTCCTTGCTGAGAGGAAATTCCGGCTCCTCCGTCAATTTGACGGTTAGCAGAGGCGGGGAAAACATAACCCTTTATGCCAAGCGAGCCACTTTGTCTGTGCAAAACTTGGAAAGCAAGGATGTTTCCGCTTGGCGCGGCAGAAGCCAAAATATAAGCGTGGAAGAACTCAATTACTTGGCATCGCAAAAAATCGGCGATGGCTACGAGCTCCTTGGGGTTATGCAGGAAGGGTTCCTTGTCACTTCCGATATGGAAAACCAGAATCCGCAGCTGATGCGGCATATATCCTTAAAAAAAGAAACTGGAAAAGAGAACGCTTTCAATGCTTCAAATGTTCCCAAAGCCAACGCATTTAATTCCGCAAACCGCAGCACAATTTCCTTTTCCCTTGCCAATGAAGCGAATTTTTCAAGGATTACGGTCTTGAACATCAAGGGTGCAACCGTTTGGCAAAAGAATTTAGGGAAACTGCCAGCAGGTGCTAGCAACGTTGATTGGAATGGCGCAAACCTTCCTGCGGGTTCATATCGTATAAAACTGGAAACGGGCAGTGCGGTCTCGGTGCATAAGTTTGATTTGAGGTAACCGCATGAAAAATTTATTCCTTATTTTATCCGCTTTGCTGCTTGCATTGTTTTATGTATCTTGCTCCAGCAATGGAAACGACTCCGAATCTGATCCCAATGCAAATGTAAAAGGATATTTCACTACCGATTTAAGCGAAGCTCCAGATGAGCTAAATTGGCTTGTATTGGAAATAGACTAAATTGGGTGCCAGTAGATAAGGATTGCTATCATTCTAGCTGGGCAGGTGCTTGGCTTGAATAAAGGAATATCTACCCCTAAAAATTTTCTACCTTCTCCCAAATGAAAGATTGGGTATTAAAATGGGATTGTTAATAGCTATTTCCCTTGTAATAGTTGCTATAAACTGCGTTTTCGTTGGAAAATTGATAGTTGATTTCCAAAAAAAGCCAGAAGCATTATTGCAAAACCCTAAAGATATACTTGCAGTTTCGCTATTTTCCTTTTTCCAGTTTTTCTTTTCCTTTTTTGGGGTCCCGGATTTTGCCGTGGGTTCTATTTTTTATTCAAGAATTAAGTGTTTAACCATAAGAAAAATTCCCGGCACAATGAATGCTTCTGCGGCTATTCCTATTGCTGTTATAGCTTTGGTTTTCCTTACTTATATTCAAATGGATTCAACAACCCTGATTGTTGCTATGGTAATGCAATCCATAGGTGCTTTTTTAACCCCCTTTTTGGTAGCTAAAACAGAAAGGAAGGTAATAAGGTTGCTTTTGGCATTCTCGCTTATAGTAGCCTCAATAAAATTTTTCCTGGGTTATTTTAATATTACCGAGAGCACAAGCATGGGGCTTCAGGGCTACAAGCTGGTTATTTTTGGGCTGCTTTGCGCATATTACGGGGTTCTCAATAATTTTGGGATTAGTTCGCTTGCATTGTCAACCCTAACAGCCTACATTATAGGGCTTAGCCCTTTAGCTGCTTTGCCCATTATGACTTGCGCTACGGCGGTTTCCCTTCCTTTGGCGAGCATGAAATTCATTAAACTCGGGATGATTTCTTCTTCGGTTGCTGCTTTATCCACAGTTGCCGGGGTTTCTGGGGTTTGGGTTGCGGTTTACTTAGTTAAAAGTTTGGATATGAGTTATATAAAATATATTTTAGGTGCGGTATTTATTATATGTGCTGCTATGATGTTCACAAAATTTTGGTGGAGAAAGCGAGGCCCGCTTATTGACAAGGAAGAGCCTAATTCAAGAGTGCAAACGTTGAGTCTTCGTATTATAATGATTGCGGCATTTTTGATTTTTTCTGAATTTATATATCTGTTTTCCCGTACTTTTGTCTCGTTGCGAGAGAATTTTATTCAATATGAAATGACTCATATAGATGGTTTTTCCGGATTTATCTCATCGTTTTTGGTTTTTCTGTTTTTTATATCTTTATTGTTGATAAGTTTTTCCAAGTTGCTGCGTTTAGATATCAATTACTACGAAGAAGCAAGGACTGCAAGTTTAATAGACGTGCTTACAGGCATAGCAAATAGGCGTGCATTTTTTGAGAGATTGCATAACGAATGGAATAGGCTTGCACGTGAGCAAAAGCCTTTGGCTCTTTTAATGATGGACGTAGATAGATTTAAGAGTTACAACGATACTTACGGGCATTTGCAGGGAGATGAGTTATTAAAAGCATTTGCGAATGTTATAAAGAGCGGTGCGCGCCGCCCTGCGGATATTGTAGCTCGTTTGGGTGGCGAAGAATTTGGAATTTTATTGCCGAATACAACTATTGATGGTGCAGTTGGCGTTGCAGAAGTTTTGAGGCAAAAAGTAGAGGAAATGAGGGTTCCGCTGCCAGACGGCAAAGAGCCGATAGCGGTAACGGTAAGCATAGGCGTAGCAACAATAATTCCATCCAACAATAGTTCCTACAACTTTTTAATCAACGAAGCAGATTCCCATCTTTACAAAGCCAAACACGCAGGCAGAAATAAAGTTTTCCATGCACAGCAAGCCTAGCTTTGAAGGCAGAAATTTTGCCATACCCCCCTTGACAAGCCCTTTTTATTTTTCTATATTTGTGCCCACTGTGGTTCTTGGCAACAAAATAATCTCTCTTGAACACCTGTTCCTTGGGAACGGGCTGTGTATGTGTTGTTAGAGCCCCTAATCTCGCAAATTTTATCAGTAAGCAAAATCGTCTTTTTTTCACCCTCAACCAAGGAGAGTCCTTATGAGCAACTATCGTTTAGAAACGCTCGCAATCCACGCCGGCCAGGAGAAGCCGGATAGCGCAACCACCGCCCGTGCAGTTCCTATTTACAGAACTGCGGCTTATGTGTTCAAAAGCACCGAACACGCCGCAAATCTGTTTGGCTTGCGGGAACTTGGGAATATATATTCCCGCCTAACCAACCCAACCAACGAAATTCTGGAAAGCAGGATAACGGCGTTAGAAGGCGGTGCGGCATCCGTAGCAATAGCCAGCGGGACCTCGGCTATTTTCTACGCAATAATCACGCTTGCCCAGGCAGGCGATGAAATTGTGAGTGCCACAAACCTTTACGGCGGAACTTACACCCAGTTTGACGCTATTTTGCCGGCCCTTGGCATAAACGTCAAATTCGTTGACCAGAGCAAGCCAGAAAACTTTGAAAAGGCAATCACGCCCAAAACCAAAGCTTTATTTGTGGAAACCATAGGCAATCCTGTTCTGGATGTTGTAGATTTCAAAGCCATAGCAGACATAGCCCATAAGCACGGGTTGCCCTTGATTGTGGATTCCACATTCACAACCCCATACCATTTCAAAGCCATTGAACAC
>LIUI01000050.1:0-11241 GCA_001462235.1 Fibrobacteria bacterium GUT307 | reverse complement strand
CCATTTCAAAGCCATTGAACACGGTGCAGACATCGTGGTAAATTCCCTTACAAAATGGCTGGGCGGGCATGGCACAAATATAGGCGGCATAATCACCGATGCGGGAACCTTTGACTGGAAAGCAGGCAAACACCCGCTTTTTACCGAGCCAGATGGCAACTATCACGGCTTGCGCTGGGCAATTGACCTGCCAGACCCGTTAAAACCCATAGCCTTTGCGCTTCGCGTTCGCACCGTTCCCTTGCGCAATTTGGGTGCAGCACTTTCACCAGACAGTGCTTGGCAATTCCTGCAAGGCATTGAGACACTCCACCTGCGTTTAGCTCGCCATGCAGAGAATACCTTGAAAGTTGCGGAGTGGCTGGAAAAGCACCCCGACGTTGCTTGGGTTCGCTATCCCGGACTTGCCAGCGACCCTACCCATGCACTTGCAAAAAAGTACTTCAAAAACGGCTTTGGCGGCGTGGTGGTGTTTGGCTTAAAGAGCGGCTATGATGGAGCAATCAAGTTCATAAATCACTTGCCTCTGTTCTCTTTGCTCGCAAATGTGGGAGATGCTAAAAGTTTGGTAATACACCCTGCAAGCACAACGCATTCGCAACTCAGCGAGGAGCAGCAAAAAGAAGGCGGGCTTTCACCGGATTTGATACGCCTTTCCATTGGAATTGAGCATATAGACGATATTTTAGAGGCGTTGAAGGAAGGAATTAGCAAGGCGAAATAATGAAAGTTACTCTGGTAGGTGCCGGTCCCGGAGGCAAAGGGTTGTTAACTCTCAGAGGCCTTGAGGTGTTGCAAACCGCCGATGTTGTGTTGTACGACCGTTTTGTCACTGAAGATATTCTTGCCGTGATTCCCGATTCTGCCGAAAAGATAGATGTTGGGAAACACGCAGGCAATCATCCCGTGCCACAGGATGAGATTAACGAACTTTTGCTGGGAAAGGCACGGCAGGGAAAAAATGTGGTTAGGTTGAAAGGCGGTGACCCCTTTGTTTTTGCCCGTGGCGGAGAAGAATTGGAACTTTTAGCCGAGAACAGCATTCCTTTTGAAGTAGTGCCTGGCGTTAGTTCTGCCATTGCCGCCGCTGCATACACAGGGATTCCCTTAACCCATAGGGACTGTGCTTCTTCCTTCCATATAATAACCGCCCATGCCAAGAATAACAAAAGGCCAAATATTGATTTTGGCACTCTTGCAAAATTAAACGGTACATTGGTATTTTTGATGGGAGTCGCGGCAATAGGCGATATTTGCGAGGGCTGTATCTCTGCTGGCATGGACAAGGATATGTATGCTGCTATTGTGGAGAATGCCACCCTGAATTCACAGCGCAAGTTTTTAGGAACGCTTGCTACCTTGCCAGAAATAGCCCGCATAAACAACGTGAAGTCGCCTGCTGTTATTATCATTGGGAAGGTGTGTCGGTTTTCCACCCGCTATGACTGGTTTAGCCAAAAACCTTTGCGTGATAAACGCGCCATTGTAATCAGGGTCAAAGCCGGAGCGTCAAAACTATCGGACAGTCTTAGAGAACTTGGTTGTGATGTTATTGAAATACTATGTTTAAGAATTGTACCACTAACCAGCCCTGGTTGTATGCTGGGGAAAAAACTGGAGAATATAAAAGATTACTCATGGCTTGTTTTTACAAGTAGCACCGGTGTAAATATTTTTTTCGATTATCTTATTGAAAACGAAATTGATATAAGGGAATTAAACCATCTTAAAATAGCATGTGTTGGAATAGAAACAAAAAGGGAAGTAAATAAGCGTGGAGTTAAGGTAGATTACATTCCAACTGAATACAACGGAGCAGCTTTGGCGTACGGTTTAACAGGGCTTATAAAAAACGGAGCTAAGCTGTTTATCGCAAGGGCAAAAGACGCAGATAAAGATTTAACGCAAATATTAGCAAATGCAGGAGTGGTTTTTGACGATGTTCCTATTTACGAAAAAATCAGAGACATGAAAAAAATAGGCACGATTGCTAACATAATCGCCAGTAATGATTTTGATTTTGTTGTATTCACAAGTTCGTCTGCTGCGGAATGCTTTGCCGAAATTGCCATGCATACTCAGTTTGGCAAAATAAAAGCCGTATGCATAGCAGAGAAAACAGCGGCAGTGGCAAGGTCTTATGGCATGGAAGTCCATGTTTCAGCAGAGGCTACGGTAATGAGCATGGTTGAAAAAATAATGATGATTTCCAAAATTTCCTAAAATTTCCCAAAATGCCTTGACAACGCCTCAATTTTTTTCTATATTTAGCCCTGATTATGGCTTTGAACAACAAAACATCATTCTCTAAACACTTGTGCTGCCGAGTGTTCTCCAGCAACAGACTTTGTTGTTGTCACTAAAATTTCCTTCAAAAATTTGTATTTCACTTAACATAGGGAACCTATATGCCATTGACTCATTCTGATAAACTAGAAGCAGAAGCCGTTTTGGAAAACGGTCTTCTAAAATTCATCACCTGCGGTAGCGTTGACGATGGTAAGTCAACATTGATAGGGCATATTTTGTACGATTCAAAACTGCTTTATACCGACCAAGAACAAGCTCTGCTCTTGGATAGCCAGGTAGGTTCTCGCGGTGGGAAAATAGATTACTCCCTCCTTTTGGATGGTTTAATGGCCGAGCGGGAGCAGGGCATTACCATTGATGTTGCATACCGCTATTTTACAACCGAAAAACGCAGTTTCATTGTTGCAGATACTCCGGGGCACGAGGAATACACCCGCAATATGGCGGTGGGCGCATCATTTGCGGATTTGGCTGTGATTTTGGTTGATGCCAAACAAGGTGTTCTGCAGCAAACCCGCCGCCACGCTAGAATTTGTGCCCTTATGGGTATTCGTTATTTTGTATTTGCGGTCAATAAAATGGATTTGGCTGGCTATAGCCAAGAACGCTTTGAAGTTATTTCACAAGATATAAAAAAACTTATAGATGAATTGAAACTTGCACATACAGTCATTATCCCTGTGTCTGCCACCGAAGGAGATAACATTACCAAGCGCAGTGAAAATATGCCTTGGTATAAAGGTGACGTTTTGCTTGCGCATCTGGAAACTGTTGCTACTATAGGGGAACAAACGGAAATAGGCTTCTATATGCCGGTGCAAAGAGTTTGCCGCCCAGACCATACATTTCGTGGTTTTCAAGGACAAATTGAAGCAGGGACAGTCTCGGTAAACGAGATGCTTACCGCATTGCCTTCCGGTGAAATTGCCATTGTAAAAGCTATTTATTTAGCAGACAAACAGGTAAATTCTGCCACAATAGGGCAGCCTGTAACCATTCAGCTAGACAGGGAAGTGGATGTTTCCAGAGGCTGCGTGCTTATGCGGAATGCAGAGCTTAAAACCGCCAAAGAATTTGAAGCCTCGCTGTTGTGGATGGACGATGAAAAGCTAGTTCCTGGCAAGGAATATTGGATTAAAATCGGCACAAAACTGCTGCCGGCTATTGTTTCCGGAATTCGGCATAAGGTGGATATAAATACCGGGGCACTTCTTTCTGTGAACTCCGCGGTTAAAAATGAAATTGTTCGTTGTGAAATTGTAATGACAGAGCCTGCAATATTAGATGAATTTCTTTTGCACAAAACACTTGGCGAATTGATTTTAATAGATAGGGTAAGCCATTCTACCGCCGCTTGCGGAGTAGTGGAAGAGGCCGGGAAACATCACAAAGACAGCGTTCTTTTGAGCGATGCTTCTTTGGAACTTGCAATAGGGCTTTTTGACAGTTTTTATTATTATCCAGATATTCACGCCGTGCTGCGGCATAGCTCGGCCCCGGCAACTTACCAGCCCGGAGATTTACTGCCCTTAAAAGGCGCAGAATTCAATTATCCCAGTGATTTTGATATTTCTGCCGAATTTGGCTTTGCCAATATAAGAAAAGGCGTGTTTACCGGATTTGGGGAACGTAAAGCAGATGTTCCGTTATTGGATAAGAACGGCATTCAAATTGACGAGAAACCGCCTAGAGATTTTGGGAAATATAGAAAAATTACGGTGTGGGAAAAGGATTATGAAATTTAGAATGAATTTTTAAAATGAATTTTTCCCCTTGACAAGATTGTCATTTATTTCTATATTTGTGCCCAAAATTAGAGGATTGTTTTATGAAAAAAATTAGCTGCTTGGCTTTTATGCTTTTAGCTTCCGTTGTTTTTTCGGAAGAACCTATAAAATTCAAGCTTATTACGGATTCTACCGGTGCCCCAGCCCCCGTAGTTCCAGTGCAAGCTCCCGCGGCTCCGGCCCAAGAACCGATAAAATTCAACCCAGTGTCTCAACCCGCTGCTCCTCAAAAACCAGATACTGTGCAAAAACTCGGAGTTGCGAGCAACCGTCCGCTTGATCTTGTAGCACTTTCTGCTAAAGATACCGCCAGCTTTGAAACTTATTCACGCCGTGTAAAACTTGTGAATGACAGCATTGAGGCAACACACAGATTAGTTGGAGCATTAGAGGCAAAAACGGCACGTGATATGCCCAAGCTGGAGCCAAAGGGCGAGTTTGAAACAACTGCAGAATACGAAGCCCGCGTAGCCAAGTGGAATAAGGAACTTGCCGAAAAGAGAGAACGTGACACTAAATCTTACTGGCTACGCTTGCAAGAGCTTGAGAAAGCCAAAAAGAAAATTGAGGAAAATCAAGTTTCGCTTCTTAGCTCGGTAACCATAAAATCACACCCCGCTGCCGCTTCGGTATGGATAAACAGGGAAGAAATAGGTGCAACCCCAATAGACGATCCCTATGATTTGATTCCAGGCTCCCACAAAGTAATCATTCGCAAAGAGGGCTACAATCCTTGGGATACCACGCTTTTGGCTGTTCCCGGGGCCAAATTCAAGATAAATGCTAATTTGGAAGAAACGGACCTTCACAATTGCATATACGATTTTGCAAAGATATCCAAAAAAGATACCACGGTTGAGGGCTATGAATATAGAATAGACCTCCTGGAAGCCTGCAAAGTGCAAGTAGCCGAAGACATGAAGCAAATTCTTGAAGATTTTGCAAACTCATACCCTGCTTTGGAGCCACAGCGGCCAGACGAAACTCCGGATGTTTTCAACAAAAGGCGCGATATGTGGACAAGGGAGGGTATGCGTCAAGTGAACGAGCTTCAGAGAAAGCATAAGAATTACTTGGATAAACTTGATTGTACTGCCAAAGTACTAAAGGATTACATTATAGCAACTCAAAGCACCATTATAAGCGAGCCTTTGCTCGCTCCAAAGATAGAGCTTGGCCCTTACGATGCAGACAAGCAGCAGTTTGAGTTTATTGCACAAGACACAGCTAGCGAAAAATCCCCGTTTTACTTCAAGGGCAGGATTGGCGTTCCTAGGGACACGGCAAAACTTATAAATAAAGCGGCTCCGGGTTTTTTGACGAATTTGCAATATATCAATTTTCCTTTTAAGATAGATTCTGCGAATGTTAATTTGGCAATGTCCAAATTAACGCTTTCAAGGAATGGCCAGGATTTAAAGCTTGATGGTTCTTTTTTTGAAATAGAGCGTTACAAACCCCTGCCGGGTTATGATGCATGGAAGCTTCATGCAGATTCTCTTTTGAGCGGTAAATTAAAGGCTCAGGGTTTGGCCCTTGGTTGCAAGCTATTGCCGCCTCCGCCTCCGCCCCCAGAAGATACTACAAAAATTTGGCCCACCGTAGCGAAAATTGCAACTTTTAGCGCAGCGGCTATTTTCGGCGGCCTAGCAGTGTATAAGCATTTAGATGCGCAAGAGAAGAATGACGATTATAATGATAGGTACAATGACCCAGGCTACCAAGAGCAATCTAGAAAAAACCGTGACGGAAGCCTAGCAGGTGCAGATAAACTTAATTATGATCTAGAGACTAATAAGCTTAAGAGTCTTGATAAATCAATCAAGGATGACGAGTCTTCGCGCAATATTTTTGCCGGCGTTGCCGGTGGGTTACTTGCTGCAGGGATAGTATTGACAATTGCCTTTTAAGATAATTGTCTTTTAGGTACTTGACACCGGTGAAAAAATTTGCTATATTTATACTCCACTAGTTGGGAAAGCATATTATGGACAGTAAAAGGAATATTCTGATGGTTGCTGTAGGCGTTTTGCTGTTGGCTGTTGGTTTTTTCTGTTTGGCTCAAGGTCCAGCAGAAAATCCAGTATCTCTAACAGTGGCGCCGCTAATCTTGGTTTTTGCCTACCTTGTGGTAGTGCCTTTTGGCATTCTATGGGACGGCAAAAAAAAGAAAAGTGACTAATTATCAGGGCAATTAGCTCAGCTGGTTCAGAGCGTCTGCCTTACAAGCAGAATGTCAGCGGTTCAAATCCGTTATTGCCCACTAAGCACCTTGGGGTGGTAGCTCAATTTGGTTAGAGCACCGGCCTGTCACGTCGGAGGTTGCGAGTTCAAGCCTCGTCCATCCCGTTAAACCCAAGGGCGTTTAAAACACCTTTCAACTCTTCCGGAAGCGTTTTCTGTAATTTTACTTTTTTACCCTGCCAATTAAATTCTAAATATGCGGAGTGCAAAAATAACCGCGAAAGCCCAAAATCCTTCTTGAATTTTCTGTTAAATGCAAAATCCCCATACTTGGAATCACCCAAAAGCGGGTGGCCTATTTGCACAAAATGTATTCTTATTTGATGTTTGCGTCCCGTTTCCAAGCCAACTCTCACCAAATCGCACTCCTTAAAACTCTTTTCCACCTTCCACACGCTCTCAGAAATTTTTTCATCGCCCGGCAAGGGCATGCTTATTTTCCCGCTTTTTTGCGGCATATTTCCTTTTACCAAGGCTAAATATTCTTTTTTTACTTTCCTTTCTCTGAGCATGCTCCCAAATTCACGCAAAGCAAAGCCAGAGAGTGCGGCTATGATTAACCCGGAAGTTTCCTTGTCCAAACGGTGAACAAGTGCCGGTTTAAAATCTAAACCCTCTTCCTGTGCCCAAATAGCCAGCATTCCTGCCAAGGATTCTTCTTCGCTAATACCGCTGCCAGATTGGCTTGCAAGCCCGCATGGCTTGTTGAGCACCGCAAAATCTGAGTTTTGCAAAACAAAGCTGAGATTTTCCCCTACATTTGTAATCCTTTGCTCAAAGGAATCTTTTTTTTGTGTTTGGGGCAGGTTCTCGTATATTTGAAGCAAATCGTTTTCGCAAAGCATTTGAGCGGCTTTTGCAACTGCTCCGTTTACACGCACTTTTTTTTTGCGTATAATTGCAAAAAGCAAGGAGAGCGAGGCGGCGGGAAAGGTTTTGCGTAAAAAACGATCTAGCCTTTGCTCGGCATTATGCTTGTTTATTGTTATGGATAACACTTTTGTAAATTACAAAAAATGTCTCTTGGCAAAAAACGGTGAAAATAAATGTTGTTGCAAATAACTGAGAAATTGGGCAAGATTTTGCCCTTTGCAGAAAGTCCCGCTCGCTACATGGGTGGCGAGGCAAACAGTGTGATAAAAAACAAAGCCGATGTTCTGGCGAGCATGGCTTTAATTTTTCCTGATATTTACGAAATAGGAATGTCGCATAACGGAATGCGGGTTTTATACAATGCCATAAACAAAGAAGCGGATTTGCTGTGCGAGGTTGCTTTTGCACCCTGGAGCGACATGGCAAAACTTATGAAGGAAAACGATATTCCGCTTTACACACACGCCTCTTTTAGCGAAGTGAATAGCTTTGATTCCTTAGGGATAACCGTACAAACCGAACTCAATTTCACAAATATCCCCTACATTCTGGAACTCGCAAAAATATCCGCTTTTGCCGCAGATAGAAATGAAAACGAACCGATAGTCATTGGGGGCGGCCCTGCTATGGCAAACCCGGAACCCATCGCAGATTTTTTTGACTGCCTTTGCATAGGTGATGGTGAACTTGCAACCCCAAAGGCTTTACGCTTGATTGGCGAGGCAAAAAAAGCAAAAAAAAACAGAGCAGAAATTCTGGAACAGATAGCAAAACTGGATGGCTTTTACGTGCCGGCAATTCACAAAGAAATAAAATCCGTTAAAAGAATTTTCGTTGAAAAATTGACAAAGGAACTTTTGCCCACAAAAAACCTAATTGCAAATATGCCTCTAGTGCACGACCGCTTTTGCATAGAAGTTATGCGAGGATGCACCCAAGGCTGCCGTTTTTGCCAAGCGGGTTATTGGTACAGACCAACACGGGAACTCAACGCAGACGATGTTTTAGACATTGCAAAAGAAGGCCTAAAAGCAACCGGAGACCGCCAACTGGGGCTTCTATCTCTTTCTACAGCAGACTATTCTCCTGTTGAAAATATGCTGGATTCCTTGATTGACGATCCGTTTTTTCAAAACATAGATGTGTCCCTGCCTTCGCTAAGAGTAAGCAGTTTTGGCGGTAGTTTGGCAAGCAAGGTTTATGCCTTAAAAGGCGGGCGTAGTGCAACATTCGCGCCGGAAACCGGTTCGGAGCGGCTTCGCAAATTTATAAATAAAACCATAACGGATAGCGATATTGAGCAGGCGGCGGAGAGTGCTTTTCAAAACGGTTTTAACAAAATAAAATTATACATAATGGTTGGTTTCCCAACAGAAACAGAAGAAGATA
The DNA here is from genome assembly GCA_001462235.1 of Fibrobacteria bacterium GUT307. Lineage (GTDB taxonomy): Bacteria > Fibrobacterota > Fibrobacteria > Fibrobacterales > Fibrobacteraceae > Fibrimonas. Next base: position 2,638 of record LIUI01000050.1, on the reverse strand, counting down.
TTTTAGCATTGGTAAAACTCACGGAAAAACTTTTGGAAATAGGGATGCGTTATAATAAAAGGTGCCAGATAAATTTGAGCGTTGGAATTTTTATTCCCAAAGCATGGACTCCGCTTCAATGGGCGCCCTTTGCAACAAAAGAAAAAGCACTTGCTCATATAAAAATTTTGAGAGAGAGATTTTTCAAGCACAAAAATGTCCGAGTTTCTTGGAATTCTTGGGAAACAGCGCATTTAGAGGCAATTTACAGCAGAGGCGGCCGCAATCTGGCTCCGCTGATTTACGAGGCGTATAAAAGAGGGCTTGTTTTTGAAAGTGATAGCAAACATTTAAATCCAGATGAATGGGAAAAAATTCGTAGCGATTTTGCTTACAATGATTCTTGGGTTTTTGACGGATTTAATCCAGAAGAAAATTTGCCTTGGGACATTATAGATGCAGGGGTGAGCAAAAAATTTTTGCAAAGAGAATTGGAGCGTGCTCATAATTCCGAGCAGGTGCAAAATTGCAAGCAGGGCAAATGCCAAGCGTGCGGAATTCCCGGAAATGGAAAAGACACCGTTCTTGGCAAAGTCCCGGAAAAATACGCTGCCCCCCCTAGAACCCCGCAAGAAATAGAGGCTTTGCAAAAAGCCCGCATACATACGGCAATTCAAATCTTTGCCTATAAAATAATTTTCAGAAAAATGGGCAACAGCCGTTTTTTGCCGCATCAAAATACCCTTTCTTTTTTTGAGAGAGCTTTTGTAAGGCTTGGAATTCCAATCAAGTTCAGCGAGGGATTTAGCCCCAAACCTCGCATAACAAATACGGGAGCTTTGCCTCTTGGCTTGGAGTCTTTTTGCGAGGTGATTTCTATTGAGCTTTTGGAAAAACTGAATTTGGAAGATGGCAAAGCGGAATTGTTCAAATCCTTAAACGCTTGCTTTCCCCAAGGTTTGGAAATAGTTTCAATAGAGCCGCTCAAAGAAAAACTTTCTGCACAAGTTCCAAAATCCACAAATTACTGTATGTTAGGCGAGTACCCAAGCGATTTGCCGCAAAAAAAAGAAAAAGGAGAATTGCCCACTGTGCTAAATCACAGAGACCAGAGCATAAACTTAAACGAGCATATTCTTTCAATAGACAAAGCAGAAAACGCTTTGCATGTTACGGTAAAATGCAATGAGCAAGGGGTTACGGTTAGCCCGTTTACTATTTACGGCGGGCTTTTGGGCATTAGCGAAGGGGAAGCTAGGACTTTGAGGGTTGTAAAAACTCACTCAAAATATTCCGCGTAGCTGCTCCTTATGCTTGTGAAACCAGAAGAACTTACAACCAAGTGGTCTAAGACAGGTATTTGCAAAATACGTCCTGCCTCGCAAAGCCTTTGGGTTAAAAGCAGGTCTTCCATGCTTGGTTCGTGGCTGCCGGAGGGGTGATTGTGGGCAAAAACAATAGCTACAGCCCTGTCTTCTATGGCGGGGGCAAAAGCCTCCCTTGGGTGTGCTGGGGTTGAATTTGCTGTTCCAATAGTGATATTATGGATTTTTATCACCTTGTTAGCACCATTCAGGGTAATTGAAACCATATTTTCCTGTTTTGAGTGCTTTAAGAACGCTAATTGAGGCATAAGCTCTGCAGGGCTGCAAATAGGTTTATCCTGCATACCTAGCATAAAACGGCCGGAAAGCTCCAAACAAGCGAGAATTTGGGCAGATTTAGCTACTCCTAGGCCACGAACCCCTAAAAGCTCCTCTATTGTGGGCATTCTGGATTTTTTCTCCAAAATACCTGCAATTTCCTTTGCTAGCTCAAAAACGTTCTTTCCGGGCATTCCTCTGCCCAAAATTACGCAGAGCAACTCTTCCACAGACAATTTTGCCAGTTCTCCGGCTAAAATTCTCTCTCTTGGCAGTAAATTTTCTTCTTCCATACTCATTAGACGGAAAAAAAGAATAAAAAGTTCAAAAAAACATACTTTTTCCCAAAAAAATATATACTTTTAGATTTGTCAGCATTTTTTTTAGTTTTTTAGGGGTTTGTCATGGAAACTTTGGACAAAAAGGACTTGGAGCGTTTCAAGAGGATTATAACCGAGAAGCATAGTGCCCTTTGCGAGGAACTTCGCTATAGGGAACAGTCTTCTATTAAAGAAAATCAGAGAGAAACTGGTGCAGAACTCTCCTCTTATGCAAATCATCCTGCAGAAGCCGCCTCGGACTATGCCAACTTAACTATGAACTTAAATTTAGCAGAACGGGACAGCAAATACCTAGTGCAGTTGGCAGATGCCCTTGACCGCATAGAACAAGGAACTTACGGCATTTGCGTTGTTTGCAGAAAACTTATACCTATGGTTCGTTTAGAAGCGGTTCCAACCGCTACAAAGTGCATTGAGTGCAAGCACGAAGTGAAAAAGCGCGAACAAGAAGAAGCCAAGCGTTGAGCAAAGGGAAAGGGGTAGAAAGGAGCCGGGCTCACGCCTAACAGGATCTCGTTTCTACTTTTCGTAAAAAGATAGCCTAGCCTACTTTAGGGTTTTTCAAAGGAACAAGCCTAAGCATAAATCCTAGAGAAGAGCTTCGGACGAGACAAGTATGTTAGAACGGTCTCTATCGGGCGGAGCCGGCATTATTTAGTCGTCCCTTAAAAAAGG
>LIUI01000049.1 GCA_001462235.1 Fibrobacteria bacterium GUT307 | reverse complement strand
GGTGCTTCTTAAAGTATTCCGGCAGATCGCCTTCTTTCTCCAAAATCTCCGCTAACTGCGCATGAGCTATGTCTCGTGCTACAATCATGGTTCCGGTTAAGTAGAGCGGCGTTTTCACGGGATATTTGCTGAGCTCTGCCAAGACTTCTTTGATGGGGCGGTCTATGTTTATGTTTACAGGTTGCCCAAGGCCCAAGGATGCATAGCCGTCTTTTGGCAAATATTGTTCTGGGTTGTGTTCCATTTTCTCTAAGAATAAACCCTCTGCAGTAATTTTTGCTTTTATATTGCGGTCTGCCGAGCAACTTACTCCCATTCCAACGGGGCAGCTTGCGGCGTGGCGGCTCGCTCTGATAACCCGCACATCATGCACCAAGTGTTTTCCGCCAAACTGTGCGCCTATGCCGCTTTTTTGCGCTAATATCTTTACCTTTTCTTCCATTTCCAAATCACGGAAAATCCTGCCGCTTTTGGAGCCTGTGGTTGGAATGTTGTCTAAGTATCCTGTGCTTGCCAGTTTCACAAGTTTTAAGTTTGCGTCTGCGCTTGCACCGCCAATTACAATAGCCAAATGGTAGGGGGGGCAGGCGGCGGTGCCTAAACTTTTTATCTTTTCGTTCAAAAATTTTTCCAAGCCTGCCGGAGTGAGCAGGGCTTTTGTCATAGGCCAATAGTAGGTTTTATTCGCAGAGCCGCCGCCTTTGGCTACAAAGAGAAAATCAAAATGGTCACCTTCTGCGGCATAAACGTCTATTTGCGCGGGCAGGTTGCAGGCGGTGTTGGTTTCTTCGTACATGGTAAGCGGCGCTATTTGGCTATAACGCAGATTTAACTTTGTGTAGGCATTGTAAATACCCTCGGATATAGCTTCCGCATCGTTAAAATCCGTCCAGATATGCTGGCCTTTTTTCACAAAAACCGATGCTGTGCCGGTATCTTGGCAAAAAGGCAAAATACCCTCATTTGCAACGCAGGAATTTTGGAGCATTGTAAGAGCTACCAGCTTATCGTTCTGGCTTGCCTCGGGGTCATCTAAAATTGCCGCAACCTGTTTTGTGTGTGCGGGGCGCAGGCGAAAGCTCACCTCAGAATATGCCGCTTCGGTAATCCTAACCAAAGCATCGCGGCTCACTTTCAAAATTTTTTTGCCATCAAACTCGGCAGCAGAAACTCCAGCTTCGCTTGCCTTGGCAATGAGGTTATACTCTGTGCTGTCCTTGCCGTATTGCAGGTTTTCTTCGTATTCAAAGGGCATAAAAATCTCCGGGTTACGGAGGTAAGGTAGAAAATTTCTTTTCCCTCAAGAATTCTTCCCAATCGCTTATAGCCCCAAGCGGCAAGTTCCCGGAAGTGTCTATGTCAAAACCCATGCTTTTGAGCGGAGCCACAGATGCCTTCAAATCTTCCAAAGCATAAACGGAACGCATATATCTGCTTTGCAACTCATTCAATATTGCCTCACGATTGCGGATGTCTTTGTCTTGGCTGGATATTATGGAAAATAAAGTTAAAAGCCAGCCAGCAAGCAAAATTAAAAAAACTATGGCTACCCCCGGAGCAAGCCGCAAACCGGTGCTTCTATGGTAAGTAATGCCGGCCGCTTTTAGCTTTTCCCAAAATCCTGTATTTTTTCTGTAAGAATCTCTTGAATCGTATATCTTAAATATATTGAAAAGAGGGCCAAAGAAATGCGCGCAATCTTCGTTATGAAAAATAATTACCAACTCGGAATCTTTTCCTTTTACAAAATTCAAAAATTCCAAAAACATATTTAAATAATCTTTGCTTCTAAATCTAGCCTGCTCAATGTTTACAAAATAAATTTTATTCAAACCCTCAACCGAAGAAAATAATCTCTCCCGCACAGCAGAAAAATGCTCCGCTTTCAAAATCCCTTTAAATTCAAGCAGGGTTTCGTTTTTGGAAATTTCCATTGCAAAGTCTAAATTTTCGCTCACAATAAAAATCCTCCACCGTTCAGTTTAATGCGTAAATGGAAGGTATCGCTTTCTTGCCCTTTTAATTCCACTTTGCGAAAAACTACAATTCTCAACCCCTGAGCCGTATTTGGCGTGGCAACAGAACCAATGCCCAAAATCGGTGCACATAAAATATTTGCGTTCTTGCTCACTTCCATAGTTGCGCCAATGCCCAAAAATCTATCTCTGAAGTCAACATCTTTTACATCTGCATGGAAGGTATTTTTGGTGGTTTCTATTTTTTTCCCTTGAATTTTAAGCGATTGCCCGCGAATATCATCATAGCGAAATCCTAGGCAAAGTTCCGTTGCAATTTCCCCGTTAAAAGCGTTGAAAGAAGCATTTGTGGTAGAGATACTCACCATGAGTTCTGCATCGTTGTTTTTTAAGCTGAAAACTTTTTCTGTTTTGAAGTAGTGTTCTTTTCCGGAATAAGATATATTTTGCTCGCCAAAGAGCAATGCCTGTACCTTGTCTTCTTGTTTTTTGATTGAACTTTCGCAGGGGCTTAAGAATGCACCTTGCCTGTCGCTAATCCATATATTTCTATGGTCAAGGTTTTCAAATTCAAAGGGGCAAATATGGTCTAAAAAAAGCGGAGAAACCTCGCCGTCATCGCGCATGGAACAAGCCAGTTCAGAGAAAGAAGGCCTGTAAGCGAGTGAACGCATCCATCCGCCTAGGGCAGGTTCAATTAAACATTCCAAGTATGGATTGCTGAATAAAATTTGCTGGTTTCCGTCCAAAAAAAAGCTATGTGTGGCAAACCTAATTCCATCCCGAGCTTCACTGTTTCCCAAAATTTTTTCCGCTTTCATAACAGCGCGGTTTGCACGGAATCTCACAAAATTTTGCAACATTCCCTCTGCCGTATTTTGAAAATAACTCTGCGGCATTGACTTTAGCAAACTTTCAAAAACCTTTTCTTGAATTCCCGAATCGCTCAGAGAACGGGCTTTGAAATACACATTCAAAATTCTCTTGTGCAAAAAATTTATTTCCGGTTTACGCAAAAGAATGTCACGGCAGCTAGGAGCAAAAGAGGAATAGCTAACCAAGTTCACCTTGCCGGCTGCCTTTTGTTCCTGCACCGCTTGGCAAAGCAATTTGTGCTCAATATCCAGAGCCTCTGCACTAGCGGTATCCAAGGCTTGCAGCCATTCGCTGGTAGAAACGGATTCGTCTAAATCCACGCTCAAAAGGATGCAGTTTATATTGCCGGGGTCATTGAAATTTTTTAGCGAATTTATTATTTCTGCACGCTTGCTGTTTTGAAAAATAGAAGACATGCTTTGAGAATATGTTAAAATTCGCATAAATGAGCCGCCATATTCCGCAGCAAACCAGCCTGCAACTGTGGCTTTCCTGCCTAAAGCCTCTTGGACGGAGGTGTCTGGCATAAGGGCGTATTCAAAACCGTATTTTTCAAGGTTTTCTATAAGGGAAATTTCCCAAGCGTGCAGTTTGCAAAAGTAGCCGGTTGGCTCCATTAAGGAGTTAGAGAGTGCTTCTTTGTGTTTTTGCAGTTGCAAGTCTTGGAGTTTTTTAGGGAATAAGGGGAGCATGGCATCGTTATATGTTCCGCCTAAGAATTCAAGCCGTTCGCTTGCAACAAATTTATTTAATTGTTTCCTTTCTTTTTTATGTTCCTCATTGAGGGCATCCAGCATTTGCCCTGTAAAAAATACGCTTAATTTGAGTGCAGGCCTCCCGGCCAGCAGAGCTATTATTTTTGAAGCGTAAGCCTTAGCCGCAAGGATGTGCGCATTTTTTTTATGCGGGTTATAAGCAGGGCAAAGGGCAAGGGCGAGTTTCATCCTATAAATCTAGAAATTGCGGGGGTAGGACTTG
>LIUI01000048.1:25977-37484 GCA_001462235.1 Fibrobacteria bacterium GUT307 | reverse complement strand
ATAACCGTATGCCCTTTTTGCGTTAAGCTTTTTAGCAAATTCAAGAGCAGGATAGCGTCTTTAAGCGAAAGCCCCCTTGCCGGCTCGTCAAATAGATAAAGGGTGCGGGGCAGCTTGGCTTTTGCCAAATCCTGAGCGAGCCTTAAACGCTGCAATTCTCCGCCGCTTAAATGGGTAGTGGGTTGCCCGAGCCGCAAATAATGCAAACCGGTGTTTGCAAGGGGTTTTAATTTGGAAGTTATATTTTCAAAATTCGCAAAAATTTCCAAAGCTCTTGAGACAGATAAATCCAAAACATCCGCTATGGACATCAATTTAAAACGAATTTCCAAAATTTCATCCCTGTATCTTTTGCCTTGGCAAATCGGGCATTCATTTTCTTCATAGCCGCTTGGATCAAGCAAAAAGCCATCGCCTTTGCAGGTTTCGCAACGGCCTCCGGGTTTATCCGTGCCGAATTTTGCCGCCAAGTATCCTCGAATTTTACTTTCGTGCAAACTTGCAAATAAATTTTTAAAAATTTGCATAACGTCAATGGCTGTCGCTATGATGCTTCGTTTTTGCGCAAAAGCTCTGCCGGTTCTGGCTGCTAAAATGGATTCTATTCCCTGCAAATTATCTAAAATTCCGCATTCCGTAGGCGGCAAGTTTGCGCTTTTGCCAAGAGCGTGAGAAACAAGAGGCTCAATAACTCCCCACAAAAGCGAACTCTTCCCAGACCCGCTAACTCCGCAGATAATAGTCATAGCTCCGATTGGAATTTCGATATTTAAATTCTTTAGATTGTTAATTTTTGCGTTGTAAAATTTAATTTTTAGTTGAGAGTTGAGAGTTGAGAGTTGAGAGTTATTTTCAATTTTTAACTCTCCACTCTCAACTCTCAACTCTTCACTTATAATTTCTCCACCTTCTTCTCCCGCCCCCGGGCCCATCTCAATAACACAATCCGCACGGTTTATTATGCTGGGGTGATGTTCTATAAGAGCAAGCGTGTTGCCTCTGGATTTTAATTGCAAAAGCGCATTCCACAATTTTTCAACATCCTTTTCGTGCAAACCGCTTGCAGGTTCATCTATGCAGAGCAAAACTCCGTTCAAATGTCCTGTGCAAAGTGCGGCCAACTTAACTCTTTGCGCTTCACCGCTGCTCAGAGTTTCCGCTAAACGTCCTAGGCTTAAATGCCCCAAACCCAAATCGCATAAAATTGAAATTCTGAGCGGAATATCCAAAAGGGTGGTTTTTAATCTCTCCGGAATACGTTCCAGATAAGTTGGTAATTCCTGATTTAATTCCAGTAAAGTTTTTGAGTGCAAGGAATGCCATGAATAATTTTCCCATTTGCTCTGCAATGCAATATCCCTCAACTGAAAACCTTTGCAAACGGGGCAGTTCAAACCGTTTCCTTTGCATTCCGGACATTGACCTACATTGCTCCACGGCGAAAAATGCCGCTCGCTCAAAAGCTCTGCAGAACAACCGTGCTCTTCACAGCGCGGAAGCGTTGAAAGAAATAATTTCTGATTTCCCAAATCTGCCAAAATCAAATTCTCGCTGACTTTTAAAGCGGTTTCTATCGCTTCCGAAAGTCTTGTGCGCTGATTCTCTTTAGCTATAATTCTATCCGTTATCAAATAAAATTCACGGGGAATAATGCTCTCATAATTTCTGCTCAAAAAATCCAAAGATATTGCATTGCCGTCTGCAACTGCCTTTACAAATCCCTGTGCGAGGTAAATTTTTGCAAGTTCGTTCAAGGTTCTGTTGTTCGCATTTACGGGAGCTAAAATCTGTAATTTTGTTCCCTCTTTTATAGCTGATAACTTTTCTACCATTTGCTGCGGAGTGAGCGATTTCATCTCTGCACCGCATTCGGGGCAAACAGGGCTTGCACATTCTGCAAATAAAACTCTGAGCATGGGTGTAATTTCTGCAAGGCTCGCAACACTCGCCTTTTTCGCTATAGTTTTATCACCGCATTCAAGAGCGATGCTCGGCCTTAAATTGTGGATTGCTTTGACGGGAACGTGTTTTGGCCCCCCCAATATGGCAATAGCCGTGCTTCCCAGAGTTTCAAGGTATCGGCGGCGGCTCTCGGCGTGCAGCACGTCCAAAACAAGGCTGGATTTTCCGCAACCCGAAGGCCCGCAAACAACGGTGATTTTACCGATGGGAAAATTTGCATCTATGTTTTTTAAGTTGTTGGCGTGTGCGCCTATAACCTGTATCATTTTTTAAACCGGGCATTTATAAGCGACATGGCTGTGTAATCCATTTTTCCAATTGTTTTTTCCACCCTGCCGGCAAGAAATGTGTGCAGCAAATGTACCGGGATTGCAACGGAAAGACCGGCTTCTGTAGTTATCAACGCTATGGAAATTCCGCCGGCTAAAAGTTTTGGGTCTGCGGTGCCGTGCATGGTTATAACATCAAAAAGTTCTATCATTCCCATAACGGTTCCCAAAAGCCCGAGCAAAGGAGCGGTTGTTCCCAAAACGGAAATGATGGATAAGCGGCTTTCCAAATGCGGGACAATTTTTGCGAATAATGCCTCAACTGCTTTTTCTGCTTCTTCCCTTGTTTTTAGTTCCGGGTTGGAAATGGTTTTTTCGATTGTTTCAAAATATTTCCTGCTTCTGAACAGAACAAAAAGCCTTTCTGATATTAAAACCAAGGCGATGACTAGCATTGCAAGAATCGGGTACATCAAAATTCCGCCATCCTGCATAAATTGCTTAAAACTTTCGGATAGTTTTTTTTCTCCTTGGTTTGCGATTTCCGTTGATATGCGTGAATCCAAAAAAGGGTCTATCGGAACGAGCAAAAAGCCTTGCCCGCTATCTTGAGGCGTTGCATAAGCAATTCCGCCCAAACGGATGAGTGAGTCGCCCTTTTCAAATTGCGCCGTATATTCAATATTTTTCTTGGCGAGCGAAAAGAGAATTTCCGCAGCTTGCAACGGAGAGTCGTTTGCTATTGAGACTTCCGGGACTGCAAAAGGGATTGAACCTTTGTTAACGGATTTTAATTCCTGAATTCTATCATGGGAGGGGAACACGGAACTAAAAGCCGCCCTTGCTTTTTCCGCATCTTCATTTGCATAATCCAATGCTTCTCTAGCAATTCGCATTTCCTCAAAAAGCCGTGAACGTTCCGAGAGCACGGCCTCTGTTTTTTCCTTGCGAGTTTCCAGTTGCCGGTCTATGCGTTCCCTTTCCTCATTCTGCTTTGCCTTTTCTTGCCAGCGTTTAGCAACCGCCATATCCCGTGCCTGCCGAGCCTCTTCCAAATCTGCCTTTGCGCTATTAATTTCTGCCTGTTGTTTAACCAAATCAACTTGAGCGAGAGCCGCAGTTGTTAGCGTGAGGATTGTGTAAAGGATAAAACGCACATAAAGAATGTAGTAAATTTCTATATTCAAATATACCGTTATGATTAGCTTTCTTCATGTTACAAAAACCTATCCGGGTGGCAATATTGCCATTTCAAATGTCAATTTGAAAATCAGCAAAGGCGAATTTGTGTTTTTAACCGGAGCGAGCGGAGCTGGCAAAACAACACTTTTAAAAATGATTTACATGGATGAATTTCCGGACAAAGAGAGCAAAGGTCAGGTTTTGGTGGATTTTGGGGAAGAGCATTTTGACAGCAAAAAAATATCCCTAAGGCGGGTGCAGAAGTTAAGGCGAAAAATCGGAATAGTATTTCAAGATTTTAAACTGCTTTCGGACAGAACGGTTTTTGAGAATGTTGCCCTTTCGCTTCTGGTTTCTACCAACCACTCGCAATCGGAAATAAAAAAACGTGTTTTGGAAACTCTCAGCACGGTCGGGATTTTGCAAAAGAAAAATTCCCTGCCTGCGGAACTCTCCGGCGGTGAACAGCAAAGAGCAGCTATTGCCCGCGCCATGATTCACACCCCCTACCTTCTAATCGCAGATGAGCCAACCGGCAACCTTGACCCCGAAAATGCAAGTGAGGTTTTCAAAATTTTCCAGAAAATAAATGCCTGTGGCACTGCGGTAATAATGGCAACCCACAATCCTGCATTTTACCAAAATACCCCTTATAGGCATCTAATTATGAAGCATGGCATTTTGCAACGGGAAATCTTGTGAATCTCGTGCTAAAACCTTCTTCGCATTTCAGCGGCACAGTTCATGTTCCGGGTTCAAAAAGCATTTCAAACAGGGTCTTGCTCATGGGAGCTTTGGCAGAAGGGGAGAGCGAATTTCTTGGCATTTTGGAAAGCGATGATACCAAATACATGAGAGATGCCTTGGAAAAACTAGGCAAGCCCAAAAATGCAAATTTCCCAAACAAAAATGCAAATTTATTTTTAGGCAATGCGGGCACAGCTATGCGTTCCTTAACTGCGGTTCTGTGTTTGGGAAGCGGCGAATATACTTTGCACGGCGAACCGAGAATGCACGAAAGGCCAATAAAAGACTTGATAGATGCGTTGCGGATTTTAGGCGCAAATATTGAGTATCTTGAAAACGATGGTTGCCCGCCGCTAAAAATAAATGCCAACGGATTAAACGGCGGAGAGGTTCACATAAAAGGAAATATATCAAGCCAGTTTTTATCTGCGCTTTTAATAGCCGCTCCGTATTGCAAAGAACCCTTGGAAATAATTGTAGATGGAGAATTAATATCAAAACCGTATGTATATATGACAATCCGTTTGATGGAAAAATTCGGAATAAAAGTTGAAAATGAGGATTACAAAAATTTCAAAGTAGAAAAAGGAAATTACAAAGCACAGAGCCTTAAAATAGAAGGCGACGCCTCTTCTGCGAGTTATTTTTGGGGTGGGGGAGCCATAACAAAAGGAAATGTAATTGTAAAAGGCATTGAAAAAGACAGTTTGCAGGGCGATGTGAAATTTTTGGAAGTGCTGGAAAAAATGGGAGCGGAATTAAACGGCATAACCGTAGATGCCACTCTTTTTCCCGATGCTGCTATGACAATTTGCCCCCTTGCCTGCTATGCAAAAGGCAAAACAAAAATTACCGGCATAGCGAGTTGGAAGGTAAAAGAAACCGACAGAATTTCCGCAATGGCATGCGAACTTCGCAAAGTTGGCGCAGAGGTAACAACAGGTGATGATTTTATGGAAATAACGCCGCCAAAAATTATAAAATCTGCTGCCATAGAAACTTATAACGACCATAGAATGGCAATGTGTTTTAGCCTGCTTTCCCTGAATTCGCCCCATAAAAAAGGCGCAGAAATCACAATTCTAAATCCTTTGTGCGTAAATAAAACTTTTCCTGAATATTTCAAGGAGTTTGAGAGGCTGAGGAATCCTGTTTAGGCATATTTTTGGCTTCCGCAACACTGCAACGCCCAATACCTAAAATGCAAGGGTCCCAGAATTTATGTATGTAGCTCAACCCTATATTTTTTTCAAGGCGGGTTTCATCGGCGTTATTTCCTATTTGCATTTCATAGCGGCGCGCTATTAAATTTGTATTTATTTTCAAAGAAGGGTCTATCAGATTGCGGTTTATATCCGTTGAGTCAAAAATAGGCAATTCGTAACTAAGGCCTACTTCGTAAGATTCTAGATAGCGTGGAGTTAAGCTGCTTTTTTCACTGTTTGTGTAGCCTAAAATCAATTCCAGATTTTCAACCCATCTGGAAAGTTTAATAGGAACTCGAACATAATTGGTATCCTGTTCCAGATTAGTTTCGTTGAGTATTTTCCATTTAAAATCTATGTCACCAATCATATTTCCGCCAACAATGCGGTTTATGGTAGAAGACATAGCCTTGCCAAAAATTTTTCCCGTAATCCTGTCACGGTCAAAACCACTTCCGTCTTCATAATTTTCCGATATGCAACCCAGTAACATACTGTAATAGATAAGCGCAGGCGAGGCCTCTATATTGCAGTTGGTGCTTGGCTGTACATTTAATTTGGCAAGCGGCCCTGTTATATCCACAAAAACCCTGCAAGGTTCATCTCTTTCTGTTGAACAAAACGGGTAATCATTAAAAGTGCGCAATTCAATCACGCCTTGTTTTATAGGGGAATCCCGCCAGTAAAGCCTAAAAGAAGACATATCAAACATGGTTAAGCCGTTATAGCCTATTTTCCCGTTGTTCACGGCGTGTATATCTCCCGATAACAGAATATTCCTTGTTGTTCCCAGCACAGATACATTTACAACAAATTCAAATTCCGCAATATTGGAACTTACACTTGCCGTTTTTACTCCCGATGTTTGAACTTTTATATTAAGAGTTGTCGGGCGGCTGGTGATAGCGTGCATTTCGGTTGTACTTACTCTTTTTTCTTTTACCAAAGATTCCAGAAATTTGTTTATGGCTTTTATTGTTCGGTCTAAATGCAAGGGATCCGGTATTAAATCCAGAGTCTTTTTGTAAGAAGCATTGCTTATTTCAAAATTCCCGGTTATGCTAGGATTTGTTTGTGATAGTTCGGTTTGAAAGGGAAAGCGGTATTCAGCGCGCCCGTTTAGGTTTGCAAAGGCAGTTCCGTATTCTATGCTTTCCATGCGGTATGATATTGACGGCAAGTCGGCAAGAATCGTTATTCCTGCCGGGTCTAGCCTTGTTCTTCCTGCTCCGTTTCTTATTTTAATCCAGTGTTCATTTAGCAGCAAAAGGGTAAATTGCTCCGTATTAAAAGACAAGTCTTTAAAGGCTAAGTTGTCCAAATCAAACTGTAATTTTGCCGTTATTTTTTCATCGTTTTCCCCATATACAAAAATTGGGTCTGCCGTTAATATGCCTTTTGCAATTTGTCCGTTAAAAGCAAAGGGTATTTTAAAAATTCCCTGCTCATAAATGTTTTTCCCAGTACTGAAATTTGCCGTAAGAGAATCCAAAATATTCTTTCCCAGCACGCTCTTTGCAAATATGTTAATATTGGTTTCTTTAATTTCTCCCATTCCATTCGGCAAAAACCAATTTCCAAGTATTAGCGTATTTCCGGATATTTTTCCTTTGCTTAAAATACCATCAAATTCCAAACTTCCAACATTGCCCATGCTATTTACCGAGTATGAGACAAAAATCGGCAAATCGCCTTCCTGCCCGATATTGTATATATTCGCTTCCAAATTGCCGTTCCATAATCCTTGATACAAAAATATAGGCATAGAAATTTTTGCAGAGCGTTTGGAAGTTTCTAGGCGCAAATTCGGAAATCTTGCGATATTGGAATCCAGATTTCGAATTGCAATATTTGAAAATACCAATCCGCCTGTCAAGCCTATTCCTCTATTGTATTCCAAACCGCCAACCGCCTTTCCGCTCAAAAGAGTTGAATCGTTAAATATCGCTAAAAGCGAAACCAAATCCATATCGGGAATATTTATTTTTGCTCGTTGAATTTCAAATTCTTTTCTGTTTTCATCCGGTAACAATGCGAATACCGAACCTTCAACTTTTTTTTCATTTTGTTTCAATTCAAATTCTTCTACCATTAAAGAATCCCCGAGCATTTCAATATTTGATTTTGCACTTATCGCAACATCCTGAATTGTTGTAAATAGCGAAACAAATGCTTTCCCGTTTCTATGTTTAAAATCATGATTCCATTTCCCGCTTACAAGGCCATTGTAGCCTCTTAGCATTGTAGTGTCGGCAAAGGGTAATTCAAGCGTATTTATATTCAGTAAATCCAAATCCATTTTCTTGTCAAATGTTCCGTAAACCTCTGCTTCACCCCCGCTGGATTGATTTAGTTTGAATGTAAAATATTCTTTGTTCCACATAACTTCACCTGTAAAATCGCTTTCGTAGCCTTTGCGCTTTATGGTGCCTTTGGGAAAATGAATTCCTTCGGAATTTAGCCAAAGCGAAACATCGAGTTCTTCTGCGGCTGCATAGTATGCAAATGGGACTTTTGTTTTTAAGTTTGCTTTTAGTATAGCATCTTTGAACGAAAAGGAACCCGTTAAAAGCGTTGGGTTTGCCAGTTTTACCATATTTCTTGTCCATTGCACCGCCCAAGGTTCTTCTGGGGCAATATCTGCGGAAAATATTATTTCGGGGTTATTCAGGTTTGCTATTCTTGCCGTAAAATTTGAACCGGCACCTGTTGTGAAATTTGCAGAAAGAGCATTTCCCCTTTTTGTGATTCTATGGAATCTGGCATCAGTCGGCAAAGTTTCCGGCCCAAGGGTTATATTTATTCCGTTTAATTCAAGTTCTCCGTTAGCGTCAAGATTTTTGTTGAGATTGCCTTTGAATTTTATGCTTTCTCCATTATTTCCTTTTAGGGAAATTTCGCTTTGTGTAATATTAAGTCCGCTTCCAAAAGCGGTTATTGCAGCGTCAAATGTTGGCAGTTGCCAGAATTCACCTATTCTTGTATTCAATTTCAAATTAAAATCATTCTTGCCGGTTAAAATATTCAAGGATGCATTTGAATGCAAAGTGATTTTTTCTATGCTGGGTGCCTGGGTAGGCCATTTATCTTTTAACCAAAAGGGCAAGTTTGCTACATTCGCATTTATTTCCACGGATAAATCTTCCAAATGCTTTCTTGGGGCGTTTAAAACAAGGCTAAGCGAATCTCTGCTCCTGTCGGAAACGGAAAGGGAAGCATCGGAAAACAATTCATTCCATCTGTATTCCGCATTTAAAAATAAATTTTTTGCCAGATATTTTCCCCGGATATTCTTGGCCGATATGTAAAATCTCTTTTGCCGCTCGGATTTTACCGCTACAAGGGAATCCAAATTCCAATTTCCAATATTTTTAACCTCCAACGCAAACTTATTCACTTTTACCGAAACTTTAAAAGGCAGCCATAAATCCGGATGGCTGAGAGACTCTGTTAAAGCAGCATCAACTTTGCTGCTATCATCGCTTGGTATTATTTTTGCATAAACGCTGTCTATAGAAATACTGAGCAATTCCTGATTGGTGCCCGGGAGAGGATGCAGAGAAATTACCGGTTTTTCAAAAACAAAATTAGTACCATCCACAAAAATCCTTATGGAACTCCATTTAAATTCAAACGGCAAATTCACTTCAACATTTTGCGGAACTATCAGAACGGAACCCAAATTTATTGGGTTGGAGATAATATATAAAAATTTTTCCTTTGCGCTTTTTCCTAAAAAGAAAACGGATAATAAAAGCAAAAGCATGGCTAATAAAATTAGCAGTGTTTTTAAATTATTGCTTTTTTTTTCACTCAACTTTCAGTTCTCAACTATGGAATATACTTTAGCATACATATAAATCTGTTTTAAAAGGCTGGCAAACCCATTTGCTCTTGTTGGCGTTAAACCGATTTGCAAACCGATTTCCTGAAAAAATTCCGGTTTTGCCGCTAAAATATCCGCAGGTTTTTGAGCATTGTAAATTTTTAAGGCAAGCACGCCCAAACCTCGGCTCAAAAGCGGAGTGCTTTCACCGTCTTCCGTGTCCATATAAAAATAAAGGATTCCGTTTTTGTATTCCGGTATTAAAAACATTTTTGCAGCACAGCCTTTGACTATAAACTTCTCCTGTTTTAAATCGGCATCCATTCCGCTGTGTTCTTTTGCGATTTTAAGCAAAAATTTCCATTTATCGTCGGGACTTTCAAATGAAGCGAAAATGTTTCTTATTTCGTCTTGCGACTCTTCTATGCTCATTTTTCCCCCAGAGAGGCAAAGAATAGAGCTTCGCTCAAAATCGCTTTTTTGAGAAGGGCAAGGGATACGCTTTCGTTTTCGCCATGCGCATTTGATTCCGGTTCTTCTACGCCTGTGAGCAGAATCGGCATATCTTTGAATGTTCCGCTTAGAGCGGGAACCATTGGAATGGAAGCCCCGCAACCCGTGATGAGTGCTTTTTTGCCGTAGCCTTTTTCCATTGCTGCAAGCATTTTTTTAAAGAACTTGTGCTCAATTTTAGTTTCCCAAGGATTTGCACTTCCTTCTTCGATTTTAATCGAAAGTTTTAGCCCCCAAGGGCAGGCATTCTCTATGTGTTTTTTGGTTGATTTCAAAACTTTTTCCACATCCATTCCGGGTGGAATTCTGATACTAACTCTTGCCCAAGCGCAGTTTTGCAAAACATTGCCGGCATTTTTTCTGTTTCCCGCTTCAATTGTGGTTACGGTTATGCTGGGATGCCGCCAGAGAGATTTTAAGATGTCTTTTTCTTTTGCCAAAATATTGCTTTGCAGGGAACATTCTTTTCTCAATTCGTTATATCCATAGCTTTTGGATATTTTTGCATAAGATTCTAAAATATCTTTTGCGAGTGACGGTGTTTTTGGCAATTTTACTTTTATATTTCCGTTTTTATCCGTTAAGGAAGCCAGTATATGCGAAAGTCCCTGAGCAACATCCGGAATAGGCCCGCTCCACGCTCCGCTGTGCAGTGGCTTTTCCATGGATTTAACTTCAATTTCCAAAGCCAGCATTCCTCTTAGCGAGCTGACAATTGATGGGGTAGTTTCGTTCCGGTTTGAGGAATCGCAAATAATGGCAACGGAACTTTCCAAATTTTTGCATTCCTTTAACAAATTTTCCAAATTCGGGCTGCCGCATTCTTCTTCGCCTTCAATCAAAAATTTCAGTGCAGGGCAATTTTTTCCAAGTATTTTTTTGGCTATCAACGCCGCTGCCAAATGGACAATTATCCCGGCTTTATCATCTGCGGCACCTCTGCCATAAAGCCTGTCATTTCTAATTTGCGGTTCAAAAGCGGGGGAGAGCCAAAGATTTTCCCGCATAGGAGGTTGAACATCGTAGTGAGCATAGAGCAGCACAGACGGCAAATCCGGGTTTCCCTTTAATTCCGCAAAAACGGCCGGATGGCTTGTGCTTCCCAAAAACCGAACTTCATCAAAATTGTTTTTTTTGAATAATTCAAAAACAGCATAAGCGCACTTTTTGATATGGCCTTTTTCAAATCCATCAAAACTTACGGAAGGAATTTTTACCAAATCCTTTAAGATTTCGATATAGCTGTCATAAGCAGCGTTTAATTCGCTTTCAAATTGTTTTTGCATAAGGGAAAAATAGAAATTTTTATTCCAGTTCTTCGGTGTGATGCGGTTTTTTCCTGGCGTCTATTACTATCTGGGAACCTATTGAAATGTCGCTTGCCGGGTTTGAGCGGGTGAATGTAACCCAAAGCAAATTCTCTAAATTTTTGCTTGTCCACTTAGCATCATCGCACAGCACCACTAAGGGAAAATTTTCCGCACTTCCTTGATTTTCCCATTTTTCTTCCTGAACAACCAAAATTCCTTTCACAGGCGATGCAGACCCCAATTCTCTGCAAGGCTCGCCCGCTGCTGCAAATACCGCCTTTGAGCCGTGATTCAAACGAGTTCCCGAATAATCCAAAGTGTCTATGCTTGTGTTTCTGTGAATATGGACATCTCGTTCCAAATTTATCCTGCAAAGAATGTGCTCCAAAAATTCTGCTACATTCCGCACCGATAAACTTAGATTATCCTCTTTTGCCGCAATAAACAGATATTTTGCAAGAGAGAGTTGCCCAAAGCCCAAAATCGCATTGCT
>LIUI01000048.1:0-25889 GCA_001462235.1 Fibrobacteria bacterium GUT307 | reverse complement strand
CCCAAAGCCCAAAATCGCATTGCTCTGGGTTAGCAGTTCCATAGGCTCCCGTTTTTCATAAGGCAAATATCGTTCGCTCCCCAAAGCCAAAAGCAAGGGATGAACGCCTGCCGCATCCACAGCATTAACCTCATGCACCCCCGGAAGAACGTAGGGAATCAGAGGTTTGGTGATTTTGTGTATTATCTTGCCGAAAATCGTGTCTTCCTGTGGGGGGCGGCCAACAACGGTAAATGGGAATACAGCGTCTTTTCTCGCAAAAACATTGTGAACTTTTAAATAGGGAAAAGGATGTTGCTCGGAATAATAACCCAAATGGTCGCCAAAAGGCCCTTCCGGTTTTAAGTCGTTTTGGATTTCACCTAAAATGCAAAAATCCGCATCCGTTGAAATAAACCATCCGTTGTACCGAGCATAGCGAAAGGCTCTTTTGGAAAATATTCCGGCAAAAAGAAGTTCGGGAACTCCGCTTGGGAGCGGCATAATAGCGGCAAGAGTGTTCCCGGGCGGGCCGCCTATAAAAATGCTTACCTTTAGTTTTTCTCCTCTCGCAATTGCCTTTTGATGATGAATGCCTATGCCTCTGTGAATTTGATAATGCAGCCCGCATTCCTCGTTTTGCATATAATCGTTGCCGCTTATTTGCACCCTGTACATTCCCAAATTTGAGTGCAGCCATGACTTTTTGCCCGGCTTTATGGTGAGAACCTGCGGAAGGGTTATAAATGCGCCTCCGTCTCTGGGCCAGCATTTTATCTGCGGCAAATCGGAAAGGGAAATTTCGCTTTGCATAACGGGTTTGCTCAGGGCAGGCAAGGGGAGCGAATGCAAAAAACTGCGTTTTAACAGCAATTCCGCTCTTTTTTCGCTCCCGAACAAATTGCACACAGCCGGGAAGCGGCTCCCTTCCACTTTTTCAAAAAAAATCGCAGGTTCGCCGTTTGCAAAGGCCTTGCGGGCAATAGCAGACATAGCCAAATTCGGCGATACCGGTTCTTTTATGCGAATAAGCTCGCCGTGCTTTTCCAGCATTTCACAGGCTTTTCGTATAAAGGAAGGCATTTATGAAAAAGATAGAAAAAATCTAAGCAAATCTTTCACTTCATTTTCCGCATTAGAAGCACCGATTTCAATGACGGCTTGCATTGGTATAGTCGCTAAAAAACGAAGCGGAAATTTGCTTTTGGAATACATATCCGCAAGAAACGGTGAAGATGCCTTTGTTCTGTCTGAAAATGTTAAAACGGCTACTCCCTGTTTGCGGGCAATCCCTGTTATGGAAAAATTCTTAGCTCTTATTCCGATTTCCGCACAAACCAAAAGCATTTCTGCCGGTTTTGGCATAGGCCCAAACCTGTCTCTCAATTCACTTGAAAGTGAAGTGATTTCATCCGTGGTTTCCGCACGTGCAATTCTCTGATAAATGGAAATTCTGGCCAAACCCTCTTCTATCCATTGTTCCGGCAAATAGGCATCAACACGCAGTTCCAAACGAGGCTGAACTGGAGTATCGTCTTTTGTGCCGCGCAATTCTTCTACCGCTTCCTTAACCATTCTCACGTAGGTCTCAAAACCTATTTCTTCAATAAAGCCGTGCTGCTCCATTCCCAGCAAATTTCCGGCCCCGCGAATTTCCAAATCCCGCATGGCAACCTGATAGCCCGAACCCAAATCGGTAAAGCGTTCCATCGCAGAGAGCCTTTGCTTTGCAGGTTTTGAAATCCCTGCCCCCCCCTCCGGAGTTACTAAGTATGCCTTTGCCTGCACAGCAGACCTACCCACTCTGCCTCGCAACTGGTACAACTGACCAACGCCAAAATGCTGGGCATTCATAATTATTATTGTGTTTGCATTCGGAACATCAAGCCCGGATTCTATTAAAACCGTGCAAACCAAAACATCAAATTCCTTGTTTATAAAAGCAGACATTGTTTTTTCCAAATCGCTGTCCGGCAATTGGGCGTGTGCAACCGCTACCCGTAAATTCGGCACCCATACTTCAACATCTGCCGCAAGTTTTTCTATAGTCTGCACTCTGTCATTCACCACAAAAACCTGCCCCCCTCGGTCTATTTCGTCTCGAACTGCGGCGGCTAAAACGGAATCGTTTCTCTCCATAATCTTTGTTTCCACAGGCAAGCGGTTCAGCGGCGGGGTGTTGATAAAGGAAATATCTCTAACTCCCGTCATGGAGAGTTGCAGGGTTCTGGGAATAGGCGTTGCACTCATCGCAAGGGTATCTAGAGAAAGCCGCATTTCCCGCAATCTCTCTTTTTGCTTAACTCCGAATTTTTGCTCCTCGTCAATGATGAGCAAACCCAAATCCTTGAATTTAATGCTGTCTGCAAGCAGAGCATGAGTGCCTACCACCAAATCAATTTTACCTTCTGCCAAGTTCTTGTAAATCTCCTTTTTCTCGGCATTGGTTTTATAGCGATTGACGAGGGCTATATTTACGGGCCAGTCTGCAAAGCGTTCCATAAAGGACTGAAAATGCTGGGCGGCAAGCACGGTTGTAGGAACCAAAACGGCAACTTGTTTTTCCGCATTTATACATTTGAATATAGCTCGCATGGCTACTTCCGTTTTTCCAAAGCCAACATCTCCGCATAAAAGCCTGTCCATAGGTTTTTGTTTTTCCATATCACTTTTTATTTCTTTTGCGCTGCGTGCTTGGTCTGGGGTGGGGGAGAAGAGAAAGTCGTTTTCAAATTCCTCTTGCAATTTTGAATCGGGCGGGAAGGCAAAGCCCTGAACAAGTTCCCTTTTTGCGTAAAGCTCAACAAGGGCTTTGGCAATTTGCGCAATGCGTTTTTTTGCTCTTTCCTTGGCGTGTTCCCAGTTTTTTGTGCCGAGTTTGTTGAGTGGCGGCGGTGCATCGTCTTCGTTTCTAACCAGTTTTTCCAGCTTGTGCAAATCGTTAACCGGAAATGTGAGTTTCGCTTTGTCTGCGTATTCAATCATCACGCAGTCAACAAGAGCGCCCAATGCTTCAATGCGGGAAAGCCCCAAATACTTCCCAATTCCGCAATCTTCATGAACAACATAATCACCGCTTACCAAAGAGTCTGCAAAAACCGCATTATGCAAACCGGATGATTTTTGTTTTCTCTTTGCTATGTATCCAAAGCGATTGAAAATTTGGTGGTCGCTCAAAATAGCGAAAGAATTATCTTTGCACCAAAATCCCTCTGAAATATGTCCGATTAAAATTTCCTTGACCTCGCTTCCCTGCGATAAATGGTAAAGCCGGAGAGCCTGCCCTTGAGTCGGTGCGAGCAAAAAGACTTCGCCTCCCTTTGCGCTGTATTCCGCAATTTCTTTTTCTATGCCGGCAAAACCCGAGTTTGAACGGCTCTGCGGGTCTATCAGGGATTTGGTTGTATTTAAAGCAGAAAAATCCACAATGGAATATTTTTTTAATGTATCTGAAAATTCCAAGGGCAAGTTGTAATAATCTTCTGTTATTATGGAATAATTTTTCAAAAAATCAAAGGCTGAATTTTCGTTAACCGAAGAAAATAAATTCATCGGAAAAATATCGATGCTTTCCAAACTTTCCAATGACCTTTGCGTGAAAATGTCAAAAGTTCTTACGGATTCCAGAGTATTGCCCCAGAGTTCCAAACGTATCGGATGTTCGCATAAAAGAGGGTTTATGTCTATAATACAGCCCCTGATGGAGAAATCGCCGACTTTTTCCACAACAGCTTGTTCTTCAAATCCTCTTGATATAAAAATTTCTCTTAAATTGTTTTCGCTTAAAGAATCGCCTGTTTTGAGATTCAAGGTTTTTTCTTTTAGCATTTTTGCAGAAGGCAATTTTGTTTGCAGGGCTTCTACGCTTGCGATAGCAATTTTAACTCCGTTTGCATTTTGAATAAATTTGAGTTTTTCTTCCAGAATACCGCTAAAAAACCTAGCTTTGCCATCATCTTTTGCCACGGGCAAGGGGAGCAAATCATATTCCTCAATTTGCCCGGACAAATTTTCAATCCACAAATCAACGGATTTCTGTTCCTTTGTTATGATTAAAATCGGTTTTTGATTTTTTAAAAATACCGAGCTTGCCCATAGAGCCTGTGCCGAGATTCCCGGATTGCCGCAATGGTTCACTTCTCCGATTGGCGGAAAATTCAAACAATCCAAGGAGCCTAAACTTTCGTTTTGCAAAAAATCGGAGAGAGTGCGGAAACGCATTTTTTAACCTTTGGGATTTGAGCGTGTGAAAAACTCCTTTACGTCTGCAATCTCGCTTTTTATGCCTTCTTTAAAATTGCAGTCCAAAAGCACATCCCCGGTTTTCAAGAATAAAATCTTATCGGCTATTGTTTTTATGGAATCCAATTCATGAGTCACTATTAAAACCGAAAGTTTTAAGGATTCCCTCAAAAAAAGCAAAAGGTCGTCAAGGGAACGGCTGGTGACCGGGTCTAGGCCTGCGCTTGGCTCATCGCAAAAAAGCAGCTCAGGATCAAGGGCTATGGCACGGGCAAGGGCGGCTCGTTTTTTCATTCCTCCGCTGAGTTCGCTTGGCAATTTGTCTATGGCGTGGAGCATATTCACTTTTTCCAAACGGCTCGCTACCATGTCTTTTATTTCTGATGCCGGAGTTTGGGGGCGGTGAAGGCGAATTGGCAATGCTACATTTTGAAAAACCGTCAACGAACTCAGCAAGGCGCCGCTTTGGAATAAAACCCCTGTGCGTTTTTGAACGGAAAGCGGAATTTGCTCCTTGCCAGCTTTTAATTTTGTGCCTAGAATTTCTATTTCCCCGTTCATCGCTTTTTCCAAGCCAAGAATATTGTTCAAAAGCGTAGATTTTCCGCAACCCGATGTTCCTAAAATAGCTCTAATTTCTCCTTGTTCCATAGAAAAGGAAATATCGTGCAGAACTATTTTTTTTCCATAGCCCGCTTTTAAGTGAGAAACAGAGAGGACAGACACTAGGGTAAAGTAGAAAAAGAAGCATAAGCACGCAAAATTTTTGCCGCATTGCCAGACGCCGCTTTTAAAAATTCGTTAAAGGCAAGCTCGTTTCCCTCGCCATGTGCCGGGACATCTGATAAACTGCGTATGATTGCAAAGGGAATTTTGAAGCGGCTACAGGTGACTGCAATGGAAAAAGCCTCCATCTCAACGCACACAACCCTGTTTTCTCCAAAACGGCGATTAATTTCTGCAACTTGCTCAGGCTTGCATATAAAAGCCTCCGATGAGCCAACAGTTCCTTGGTGAGTGGTCACAAAATCTTTTGATATTTCCAGAAGTTTTGCTTGCAATTCTTTATCTGCAAAGTAAGAAGCCGGCCCGCCTAAAATTTGCCCGTACTCAAAACCCAGCGAGGTTAGGTCCACATCAACTGCAACTATTTCACTGGGGATAACCAAATCTAAAATTTTTTGCTCTTTTTGCAAACCGCCGGCAGTCCCTACATTCAGCATGATATCCGGTTTATACTCCTTTGCTATCAAAGCGGAATTTATAGCGGTATTAGCCCTGCCAACCCCGCTAAGAGCAAAGACAAAGCGGCTATTGGATAGCTCGGCAACATAAATTTGCATCCCGCAAAGCTTTGTTTCTTTGCAATTTTCAAAAAGTTCAAGGATAGCATCCAATTCTTCTTGCATTGCGGTAAGAACCGCTACGGTTTGTGGAGAGGTTTGGCTCATTGGGTTAATGTAAAAAATTTAAAAGAGGTAGCACAATCAATAATTGATATCAACGTGGGTACGGATAGAATTAATGTCTATTCTATCTTTTAAATTTCCTTCAAGAGTGTCATCACATACAAGCATTGCAGCCACGCTAGGAACAGTTGTTACTGCTCCGCTTTCTTTAGGTACTATTTGATGCAGAATCATATCTTGTGAAAGAACCCAACGATAAATATCTCCATACGGAGACTCAAAATGTATGGCAAAATAATTGCACTCAATCTGCTCATTATCAAATATATGCGAAAAAACTGACATTAACATATTCCTATCAGTAATGATATGTATTGCTATACCACCGAAATATCCCAAAGAATATCCCCATTCTTTATCATCAAGTGGAGGTTCGCCAAGGCCAAAGCCAAAAGTTCCTTGTTCATAGTACCTAGCTCTGCTATCCATAGCAGGCATTTCAGTTTGTTTTGTGTAATTATCACTAGTATTGGTATTTCCGCAAGCTAAAAGTACAATTGATATTGCTACGAAACAAGCAAATATTTTAATGGATATTTTCATTAAAAATTCTCCCTCATGTGGTAACCCAATAATACATCATTGCTTCCCGAATTTGAGTTCCTATATATAATTATAGTTAAAGGAGCATTTGATGTAGTGACAAAATCTACAATTTCAAAAGGATTTGTCGGTGCTGTTGAAGAGGCTATTGTCATACCATTTTGCACAACATACAAATTAATGTCCTGAGGTGGTTTTCCATTAGCATACACATAACTACCGTTAACAAGCCATGCTATGGCTATTCTATAACGTTTATTTGCCTGAATGTTATTTTCTGTAAATTCTATTCTTTTACTAGAATTAAAATGTGCCGAATTTCCACCGCTCCACCATCTACTTCTTGTTCCCCAAGCAACGCTGGAATAGTTCGTAATTCCTCTAGCAACTCCTCCTGCACTATAATAGTTATAATAATTATCTGTATCCCAAGAATTGGCATTTTGAATAGGTATTGTTTCTCCAGTTAAAAGAACCGCTTTTGTTAAAGCGGGTTGCCTTTTAAAAAATGGATGCTGATCTAATAAGGTTGCAGTGAAACCCGCTGCGAGGGGCGTGGAAGCACTTGTGCCATTCAAAAGACCCCCAAAGTGAGTTAACATAACACTATTATTCAGAAATTCTATATCGGTATACATTGCTAGCTCTGGTTTATCGCTCCCCATCATCATCTCTGAGTTGCCATTTCTATTTATCAAAATAGGATTTCTCCAGCTTGAACTCCAGAAAGGCTCTCCATTTAACTTATAATAATCGACGTAATTATTTGTAGCAGGATTTACAGCTCCAACAGTTATGACATTCATCGCTTTGCCTGGGGACCCTACAATGTTATTCTTATTGTTTCCAGCAGCCACAAAATTTATCACTCTATTATTATAAATATAACAATCCATAAGTAAATCGTAAGCCCCATAGAAAATAGTTTCACTAGTATAACCATAACTATGCGAACCGATTTCCAAGGGAGGGGAATATGAAAATGGATTTTCAGGGTTCATAATCTGATTGCCTGGTACGTTCAGGCTAAAACCAACTGTATGTGCTAAAGGACTAGCCATTTGTACAATATTTACAACCATAGAATGATGTGCACTATCTGCTGGGGGTCTAGTTGTACCAAAATTACCGATTGTATATTTATTTAAATTCGTTATTCCTCCTAGAATAGCACTAGCAACTTCTGTTACATAAACCCCAATTCCGTTACCTCTGTAACCGTTTGGAAAAGCATGTGTAGATAGTTGGGTTGATGATAAAATAGAAGCTTGGCTAGCTAATGATTTCGGTTCTACATAATCAACAATAGCAAGTTCTTTATGGTTTTTTGCCAATTCTGAAATTTCTTTAGCCGTCATTAAAGCTACCCAACTGCGGTCATCAGCTCCTATTACACCAGAAATGGGCAAGCTTCTTTTGCCTCTTTTTTGTTGCTTGAATTTCTCTAAACTCTTGTCTAAATATTCAAGATATTCTTTTTCACTCATTTTTTTGTCATTTAAGAAATGATCATATTTTTTTGATTCCATATTGTATTCATAGCGTCCATATTCCGGTTCCATTTCATACTCTCGCGTATGCATATCCACAATTAAAACCAGCCTTTTTTGTTTATTTTCTACAAGCTTTATTTCATGCTTCGTTTTGTCCGTATTTGACTTTACCCTGCCAAGAACATCAGTTTTCATTTCAATAGCCCTTTTATCGCCATCATTGGAAAATTGCTCTTCCATCCATTTTTCCACATCAGGGCTTATTATTACCACATTAGGGTCATAAGGGGGTAGGTATTCCTCCTTTTTTTGGTCTGATAATTCTGGGTACAAAAGTTGTGAGTACGAATTTTGCCACATAAAGCAAAATAAAAATGCAATGCATACTTGAAGTTTGAAATAGGTTTTCATCATAAATCTCCTTTGGTAGGCTTCTTTGATTAAAAATACATTTTTTTCCGAGAGTGGGTAACTTTATTTCACAAACAGCGAAAATTTCTATATTCCCTGCATGAACTTAAAATCTTTTATCCGAGACATTCCTGATTTTCCCAAAGCTGGGGTTATTTTCAGGGACATAACACCACTTATGGCAAATGCAAAAGCGTTTAAGTTTGCCATCCGTGAAATGGCAAAACCGTTTAAGGGCATGGAGTTAAGTAAAGTTGCGGCTATTGAGTCTAGAGGTTTCTTTTTTGGGCCTTCTATTGCTATTGAATTAGGCTGCGGTTTTGTGCCTGTTCGCAAAGAAGGCAAACTCCCGTGGAAAACAGACAAGAAAAAATATTCCTTGGAATATGGCGAGGCATCCATTGAAATTCATAAAGATGCTTTTAGCAAAGGAGAACGCGTTTTACTGATGGACGATGTTTTAGCAACAGGAGGCACTATAGCCGCAGCAGCCAGCCTTATAGAGAAGCAGGGAGCCATCATAGAAGGAATTGTATTTTTATTAGAATTAGATTTTTTACAAGGCCGCAAAAGCATAAACGGGGAGTGCCCTGTTCATTCGCTTATGCATTACTAAGGAGCAGTTATGGAAAAACTCAAAAAGCCATTGAGCCAGCAGGTACAACCCAAGCAATTGAGCGAACAAGCCGCAAAAAAAGTGGCAAACATTGTGCATCTAATGCTGAATGATAAAAAGAAGTGGTGAGCGTTTTCTATCTTACTCGCTATGAAAAAGCTCCTTAAAATTTTAGGCATTCTTGCCATTGTTCTTGTTGTTGCCCTAATTGTTGCATTTTTTGCGATTAAACAGGCATTCCCGCCCGAAAAGATTCAGGCTCTTGTAGAAACTCAGGCTTCTGAAATATTAAAAAGAGAGGTTAAAGTTGGCGGAGCAGCTTTCAAAATATGGCCGCTCGGTATTCAGATAAAGAATGTAAGGGTTGCAAATAATCCGGGAAATGGCTTTAGCCCGGACCCGCTTTTGGATTTGCCGCTTGCAACCATAAAGGTTGACCTTGCAAAACTGCTAATGCTACAAGTTGCCATAGACAAAATATCCTTTGAAAATATGAACCTGCTATACGAGGTAATGCCGGATGGCAGAACCTCCATAGACGGCTTGGGTGGCGAACCAGACACCACCGCAGTTAAAGACACGGCAAAATTAGACCTATCTAAAATAGAATTGCCGGGTTCCTTGGCTCTTAAATCATTTAGCATAAACAATGCAAAGGTAATTTTCAACGACCGCTCTCAAAAAAGAAAAATCATTTTGGGAAGCATAAATTTAAATACCGGGCTTTCACTAGACAAAACTCTTGAAAATGTAAAAACATCAACAGCCCTTACCTTAAAAGAAATCTCTTTGGAAGATGGCGGGCTTGGGGTTCGTAAAGGCGGCATAAGCGTATTCCTAAACACAGACATCGCCGCAAATTTGCGGTTGCAGCACGTGGACATTCAAAAATTTTCCGCAGGTTTGCAATCCATAAACATAAACATCAGCGGCACAATTGACAGATTCTTAGAAGACATAAAAGTTGTGGACATAAAAGTTGAATCTAACCAGATAGACCTAGCAGCCTTGGTAAAAGAAATACCAGCCGGGATAAATCCTGAAATTTCAAAAGTAAGCGCAAGCGGAAATGCATCCTTTAATGCCGCAGTAAAAGGAACAATAATCCCAGAAAAAATCCCGCCAGTAAGCGGAAATTTGGTTTTGAGCAATATAGCAGTTGGCCATAGCGACCTGCCCGCAGGCATTAGCAGTTTGGTTGGCAATATAGCATTTACAGAAAATACCGTGAGCATAAAGCCCTTCACATTCCAGCTTGCTGGGCAGCCAACAAGCGTTCTTTTGGATGCAAGCGATTTGCTTTCTCCAAAACCCATGCTTAACAACCTTGCAGTAAATGCTAACCTAGACTTGGGTGCCTTATTTGCCCTGGCCAATAAACTGGTTACCATTCAAGAACTGAGCGAACTTAGTGGCAAACTGGAAGCTAATTTAAGCGCAAAAGGTGTTATAGACCCAGCCCGTCCGGAAAATATTTCCGTAAACGGCAACGCAAACTTGCAAAACATAGTAGCAAAAACTCCGCTGATTCCGGACGCTGTTTCGCTCAATGGCGCAGTTAGATTCTCAAACACAGAAATCTTCGCAGAGCCTGCAGTGCTAATAGGGAAATCCGATGTAAAAGTGAAAGCAGTTGTGAAAGACTACCTTGTTATGGTGATGCCACGGCTTGCGGCAGGCAAAAAAACAAATGTGAATGTAGATGTAAGTTCATCTAATTTGGAATTAGACCGCCTTATGCCTCCGAGCGACCCAAATAAACCTGAAGAAGAGAGTGTTCCTATGGAGCAATATCCGGAACTCCCAAATGTTGTAGCTAATGTAAACGTGAATTTGGCAAACACGGTGTTTAGGCATTTAACTCTTTCTGATTTTAATCTGGGAATTAATTTTGCAAATAATAAAGCCACCGTTGCCGGCAAGGGACACCTTTATGCAGGTAGCTTTAGCACAAATGCAACTGTAGATTTGAGCAACCGCAAATCTGCAAATGTAAAATTTTCTTTGAACGTAGACAAAGTAGAAGCAAATGATTTTATAAGCCACGGGAATGATAATATAACCGGAAATTCCCCGATTGAAAAGCAGATAAGAGATTTAGACAATACTGTTTTTGGAAAATTCGGCATGAAACTTGATGTTAGCACCAAGGGTTTACCACAAGACTTTGTCAATAATCTTAACGGACCTATTTCCGTGCAAATTACAAACGGCAGTTTAAAAGGTTCAAAAATTCTTAGCTCCGTAGGCAGTGGCGTTGCCAGTTTTGAAATTGCCGGCAAAAAGGTTTTGAGCGGCATAGTTCCCGTGAACGACAAAGGCGATATGGCTTTTGACGATATAAAAGCAGAACTTGAGGCAAAAGACGGGCAACTTCTGGTTAAGGATTTCAAGGTAAATGCCAAAGCCCTAGGCTTGCTTGCGTTTACAGGCGGAGTTGGTTTTGACGGAAATTTGAACCTAAAACTGCAAAATACGCTCAGTTCTTCTGTAAGTTCCAATTTGAATAACATTACAAAAGCTAGCCCAGTATCTCTCTATGCAAAAGATGAAAAAGGAAATGCTCTTTTATTCTTTAACATAGGCGGCACATTATCAGATCCAAAAGTAACCCTTGATGCAAGCAAGAACGAAAATCCTTTGAACAATCTCAAAGATGCCGCAACCGCAAAACTAAACGAGGCAAAAGATAAAGCCAAGGAAAAGTTAAATGAAGAAAAAGCAAAATTAGAAGCAGAAGCTCTTGCAAAGAAAAAGGAACTTGAAGACAAAGCCAAAGCAGAGGCAGATAAAATAAAAGCAGAAGCAGAGGCAAAAAAGAAAGAAGCAGAAGCAAAGGCAAAAGCCGAAGCAGATGCCCAAAAACAGAAAGCCGCAGATGCGGCTAAAAATAAATTGAAGGGACTCAAGAAATAGGCACAGGTTACTGTCATTTTCTATCTTCCTTCCATGGAATATATAACCATTGCTCTTGATTTTATTCGGCATATAGACGTATATTTGGCGAAAATCGTTGAAATGTATGGAATTTGGGTTTATGCTTTGATAACCCTTATCATTTTTTGCGAAGTTGGCCTGGTTGTTGCACCGTTCTTGCCGGGAGATTCAATGCTCTTTGCAATAGGAGCACTCTGCGCAACTGGAACTATGGATATAAGCATTGTATTAACCGCATTCCCCATAGCAGCTATTTGCGGAGATAATTTCAATCGATTTCTAGGCTCAAAAATCGGGCACAGAGCCTTTGCCAAAGGCACGGGAAAAATTTTCAACAAAAATAATTACAACAAAGCTCACGGGTTCTTTGAAAAATACGGACCAAAAGCAGTCACAATTTGCCGCTTTATGCCATTTTTTAGAACATTCGTGCCATTTGTCGCAGGAATGAGCGGAATGAACTTTAGGTCATTTTTCCCTTGGAGTGTTCTGGGCGGCTCCTGCTGGGTGCTTGTATGCGTATCTGCAGGCTATTTTTTGGGTAATATTCCCTTTATAAAAGCACACTTTGAACTTGTTATTGTATTCATAGTATGTATATCCGCAATTCCCGCATTTGTAGAATGGATCAAACAAGCTTGTAAAAAAAACTTGACAGGCCCCTAAAAATTTTCTATATTTGTTATGCCTGCAAAAAACAGGTACCTCTCGCTCTCGTGTTGGGGGCGGGCAAAAGTCCAAAGGGAGACACTTTATGGGTATAAAAGACTACGAAACCATGGTTGTTATAGACGCCATGATTTCTGATGAGGCAATAGAGGCAGAAATTGCCGCTGTTGAGAAAAAAATATTGGCACATTCCGGAGAAATCAAAAGGTGCGACAAATGGGGCAAGCGCAAACTCGCCTATATAATTCGCAAACAAACGCATGGCTTTTATGTAATATTCTATTACAAAGCAGATAGCGGCATTGTGCTGGATTTGGAGCGGGGTTTTAACATAAACACAAATATTTTGCGTTTTTTAACCCTAGCAGACTATCCGGTAACAGAAATAATCTACAACCAAGATCATGTTAGCAGCACAGACGATGCTGTTGGCTTTGACCTAGACTACGGAGATGCAGACTAATGAGCTTCGAAGAAAAAAAGAACGAACGCAACAGCGTTCTACGCAAAAAAAACTGCTGGTTCTCTGAAAATAAAATCAGCTTCATAGATTACAAAGACGAAGCCGTGCTTCGCCGTTTCCTGTCTGACCGTGGCAAAATTTTGCCCCGCCGTTTGTCCGGGACTTGTGCAAAACACCAACGTGAACTGGTAGAGGCAATTAAACGTGCCCGCCACGTAGCTTTGCTCCCATTTGTAGCGGATTCTTTAAGGTAAGGAGGAACTATGGAGATTATTCTTAAAACAGATGTTCGGCACCTTGGAAAAATGCTCGATGTAGTTAAGGTTAAAAACGGTTATGCCCGCAATTACCTGTTCCCTCGCAGCCTTGCAGTGCCGGCTTCCAAAGAAGCAAAACACTCTCTGGAAAAAAACCGTGCTGCCATGGAAGCCTTGTTCCGCAAAGAACTTGCCGCATCCGGAGATATTGCCGCAAAAATATCCACTACCCAAATAACCTTGGAACGCAATGTTGTAGAAAACGAACGCCTTTACGGTTCTGTTTCTTCTTCTGATATTGCCGCAGCTCTCAAAGCCTTGGGCTTTAACATAGCAAAACGGCAAGTTGTTTTACACGAACCTATAAAGCAACTTGGCAATTACTCAATACCCATAAAGGTATTCGCAGATATAGAAGCTACGCTTTCCGTTTGGGTTACCAACAAAGCGAAATAGGCTACAAATGCTTGGGCGGAGTGGGACTAACTATCCCTTCCGTTCTTTTTCTAGGTTTGTTGGTAGAGAGGATGTTAAGTTTGCCGTTGTTGTGTTTAAGGGGAAAGGAGAAGCCTTTTTCACGCCAATCATTCGGTGGCAGAATTTGAATTTTAATGCCTAAAATAGGAATGCATTAATTCTTCAAACATGCCCAGCAAATAAAGCGGCAATGAAAGCAAATTGCCTTCTTTGCCGTATTTCTTCTGAGATACCTTGACGGTAATTTCCGGATTGTATTTTTGAATATAAACCGAAAGGCTTTTGGCTTTTGTGTTTTTCCCCGCTTTTACCTCTATGGGAATAATTTTATCTTCGCTTTGAACAATAAAATCCACCTCTGCCTCGCCTCTTTCCCTGCGCCAGTAGCAAACAGGCATATTTGAAAAAGTCTTTAGTTCCTGCAAAACAAATTGCTCTGCCAATGCTCCGTTAAAATGATTGAAAATTTCATAATTCGTATTCAAAAGAGTGTCAATTTTCACATTGCTCTTTGCACTCAAAAGCCCAACATCAATCATGTAAAGTTTGAAAATTTCCCTTTCTTCGTAATTTGAAAGAGGCAAATTAGGTGTGGTTATGCTGGAAACTTTGTGAACCATGCCTGCATTTATCAGCCAGTCCATTGCGTCTTCAAATTCCTTTGCCCTGCCGCCTTCTTTTATCTCTTTGTAAATAAATTTCTTTTTTTCCTTTGCCAAATGCACCGGAATTGAATCAAATAGCATTCTCACTTTTGGAATATTTACCCCTTTTATGTGTTTGCTAAAATCTGCGGCATAATCCTTCAAAATTCCGTTTTGAATTTCCCTAGCCTGTTCAAAATCTCTTTCGCTCGCATAGTTTGCCACAACCCTAGGCATTCCGCCAATGAAGAGATAAGTTTTTAATGCATCTATAAATTTGCCGGATAAATCATTGAGCAAAGCGAAATCTTGTGAAAGTAAAATTTTATGCAATCTTGGCTCGGTAGCTGCCAAAAATTCTGTAAAAGACATTGGGTGCATTTCAATTCTATCTACCTTGCCAACCGGAAAACTCATGCCCTCGTGCATAGCCACGCCCAAAAGCGAGCCTGCTGCTGCAACATGATATTCCGGGGCATTTTCGGCAAAGTATTTTAGTGATGCCAAAGATCTGTGGCATTCCTGAACTTCATCAAAAATAAGCAAAGTGTTTTGCGGTTCTATTTTTGCATGGCATTCCGCTTCCAAAGCGGTTAAAATTCTAGGAATTTTCAAATCCCTTTCAAAGTGGATTTTGATTTCCGGATTGCCGTCAAAATTTATATAAACCGTATTTTCATACTCATTTTTGCCAAATTCCTTCATCAGCCAAGTTTTGCCAACCTGCCTAGCTCCGCTCAAAATGAGCGGTTGCCGCATTCTGCTATTCTTCCATTTAAGGAGAGATTTATATATAGCCCGTATCATTGTATATAATATACAATTTTTCGTATGAAAAAGTGTAAAAAATTACATTTTTTACCATTCTTACAAATGCCTGAGCGCTTCTGCTATCAATTTCCCGGAGTCTGCGTCTTTGCCTAGGATTTCTGCGGCTTTTTCTACGGCTTTTTTGGCTCCAGGGTCTTTTACACCAAGGGTATGGAGTGCTAAAATAGCCTCTTGTTCTGCAAAAGGCATTGCTACGGAAGAGTTGCTTGCAGTTGCAGAAATTGCCAAGGCTTTGTCTTTTAAAGCCAAAACCAACATCTCAGATGTTTTTTTGCCTATGCCTTTTATCTTGGAAAGACCTGCGGAATTTTCCATAGCTATTAAAGAGAGAAAATCATTTGGCGAAATGGAACTCAAAATTCTTTGAGCCATTTTTGGCCCTATGCCGGTGACCTCTATCATGTTCAAAAAAAGTTCCTTTTCTTGTGCGTCTAAAAAACCATAAAGAGTTAGGGAATCTTCACGCACAATAAGGTGTGTTAGCAATGTTAACTCAGAACCCTCACCCGGAAGCATTTCACCTGTGCGAGCGCTTACATTAACGCCATAACCTACCCCGCCACATTCAATAATCGCAAGCAATGGAGTTTTGTGTGCCAAAATTCCTCTTAGCCGCTCTATCATTTCCATTCCCAAGAAGTGCCGTCTTTACTGTCTTTTATAACAACGCCCAGAGTTAGCAAAACATCTCGCAAACGGTCGCTCTCTGCCCAGTTTTTAGCTACACGAGCTGCGTTTCGCTCTTCTATAAATGCTTCTACTTTTGCAATTTCATCTGCAGAATGTTTTGGCATTTCTACCCTTTTTAGCAAATTAAGCCCAAGAACACTATCAAATTCTCTTATAAGAGCAGCTTTTTCGCCGTTTTCCAGCGAAGAGTCTGCAAGCATTAAATTCAACACGCCAAGAGCCGCAGAAGAATTCAAATCATCTGCTATGTATTCTCTGAATTTTAAGCTCCATTCATGGGCATCCACGCTTTTAGCCTCTCCGTCAACACCTATAAAAGGCTCCACTCTTCTTCGCAGGGCAGTAAGGGAAATTTTTGCGTTTTCCATAGCCTCCCAACTGAAATTCAAATAGTTGCGATAATGGCTTGTCAAAGAAAAAAGCCTGTAAGCAATGGGGTCAAACCCTTTTTTTATCAATACTTCAAGGGTCAAAAAATCTCCGCTGCTTTTGCTCATTTTATCCAGATTGCTTTCTCTTAAAAATTCACCATGCATCCAGAAGCGGGCAAATTGCTTTCCTGTTGCACACTCGCTCTGAGCAATTTCGTTTGTGTGGTGAACGCGAATATGATCTGTGCCGCCGCAATGAATATCCAAGGTTTCTCCAAGATGCGCCATAGACATTGCAGAACATTCCACATGCCAGCCCGGGAAGCCTACTCCCCAAGGGCTATCCCATTCCATAGCTCTTTTACGGTCTTTTGGGCTAAATTTCCATAAGGCAAAATCTGTTGAAAATCTTTTTTCGCCTTGGTCTATACGTGCTCCGCTTTTTAAGCCGTTTATATCTATGCGAGCAAAATCTGCGTATCTTGGAAATTTCAAAGAGTCAAAATAAATACCATCGCTTGTGCGGTAAGTATAACCTTTTTCTTCAAGTTTTTTTATCAATGCAATCTGCTCTTTTATGTGGTCGGTTGCTTTGCACCATATAGTTGGAGTGAGCACGTTTAAAAGTTTTAAGTCTTCTTGAAATCTTTTTGTGTAAAAATCCGCTACTTCCCAAACACTTTTCCCTGTGCGCTCTGCACCCATTTCCATTTTATCTTCACCTTCGTCTTCGTCGCTTGTTAAATGACCCACATCCGTTATATTTACAACATGGCGAACCTTGAAACCAAAGTATTCAAGGGACCTGCGAAGCAAATCTTCAAAAAGGTAGGTACGTAAATTACCTATATGCGCATAATGATAAACTGTTGGCCCGCAAGCATAAAGACGAACTTCAGGGACTCCTTCCGGAAGGGTGAACTGCTCCTTTGAGCGAGTTGCGGTATTGTAAAGAAAAAGCGGCTTTGTAATCATAGCGTGAAACCTTTATTCCTGCCTGCGGCTATAAGTTTATCAACGGCATCTTCATCTGGCTCGCTTGGCGATTGAATAATTTGCGCGGGCGGGGGCGGGGCTTGCAATACTGGCTGTGGTGCAGGCTGAACTGCGGGCATTACCCTTGTTGGCGCAAGTGGTTGGATTTGCTGGTGTGGTTGAACCGGCGGATGAAGCGGTTGAATAGGCTGAATTGATTGAGCGGCCTGCATTGCCCTTGTTGCCGATGGCGGTTTCCCGGGTGGCACATCTACAAAACCACCGGCCATTACTATCACTTTTGTTCTGCCTTTGTATTCCTCGCTTATGCCGGTACCTACCTTTTCAAAATTGGAAGGGTTCTCTACTGGATTGTTATAAAATCCATCGTCGGTTTTTGTCCAATTAAAAATTCTTTTAATTTCCCTAACAACTTCCCCGTGATTTTTTACGGAATATCCCGGCTCAAAGAAATGATATACCGTAAGCCGCGAAGCAATTTTATTGGCATGGTCTATGAGCAATTTATCGTTTAATGCTCTTGCCAATTCTTTTTTTATGTCTTCCACATTTTCAGAGAAGGCTTCAACTGTTGTAACAATAGCATCGCCGCAATCTTTGAATGTTGAACAAACATCCGCAAAATCTATGTTCCTCTTTGTGTATTGCGTTACGGTGTCCATTATGGATTGCAACACTATGCGAAAACGGGAATCTACAAGCTCTTCGCCTTGGTCCACCGAGGCATTTTCCTGATCCAAAACTTCCAGTAAATTTAGCTGGTCTATAACAACAAGAGCATCTACGTGCTTTTTCAGTTCTTCTATGCCTAGCTTTGCAATCTTGCGTTTATCGTATTCTTCCCCAGAGGGCATTGAGGCAACGCCTATGGTGAGCGTGTTGCTCTTTCCCTGCTGAACTTCTTTTGCCGCTTTTGCAACTAAGGGTGCTGCCCCGGTTCCTGTGCCGCCGCCCATGCCAGTTACAACCAGCACTAATTCCTTATTTTTGAAACGCTTTTTGAACTGCTCGTAATATTTATCGCCCAATTCTCTCCCAACTTCCAATTTCCCGCCTGCACCCAAATGGGTGTTGGAATCCACCGAACTCAGCCAAATATTGTCTTTGAAACCTAGTTTATCCAGCTCCTTCATGGAACTGCCGTCTGAATTTATGCCCACAAAATCCACTAGCTCATTTGTTGAATTCTGATTTTTCAAACTCATAACAATATTTACGCCGTGAGTTCCAACGCCCGCAAAACAAACGGAAATCGGACGCTCGTAGGTTTCACCTGCACTCTCTATCAGAGGAATGCGATTTGCATCTTCGTCTATCTCTATTTGAATTAAAGGACCTTGCTGAATTTCGGTTTCCAACCCCGCGTCGCGGCGTATGGTTTGCATTATTCTGTTCAAATCAGGCATCAAATCCTCCGTATCTGGCAAATATAGAAAAATTTATGAAGCATTGGATGAATTTCTCCAAAAGGAAAATAGTTTCTTGGTTTTTTTCTTTATTTCGGAAGTGGCTTTTCGTTCTTCCTCGGCTATCAAACTTTGCAGGGAACCAACGCCAGAAGAGGGTAAGTCTTCCCGGGTTTCCTTGTTCCACCTAGGAAATGCCCTTCTGGCCGGAATATCAAAGACCTCTGCCGCTAGTTTTTCCAAGCCTTTCAACGGCAAGGGGCATTCCAAAATGATGTTATCCGGTTTGCAAAAATCAACTTCTGCCAGGGTTTCCTTTATATCTGCCAGCAAAAAATGCATAGCATCCCTGGTAAAGTAGTTCAATACATAATTGCTAATTGTAAGCTTTTTTTCATTTTTTCCCGGCAATTTGAGCCTACCATACTTAAAACTCTCTCCAGTTGGGATTTCCCGAACACAAGATGCAGATTCTAACAAATCAGAGCAATCATCCGCAGATAAACGCTCTTTCGCCTGGTCAGAAATTTCTGCATTCTTTACCATTTCGGAAAATTCCTCAAGCGTCTGTCTTTGCTTGAATTTGAAGTCGTAGGTGGTTAATTCCGGATATTTATAGTAACTCAGGCATAAACGCCAAAAAATCCTTTTCAATTCCTTGAAACCTATTTCCTTTTTATTGACGTATTTCAATTCTGATTTATCCCATAAAGAATACTCAGACAGGGAATCCGTAATGTGTATTAACAGGGTTTTGCTTTCTTTTTCCTTTTCGTTTGCGAGTGCCTTGAATTCCTTTTCGCAAGATAAAAACATTTTTACCTTTTCGTCGTCTTCTTTCATCACTTCCAAAAGCCGCAAAAGCGCGGGATGTTTGGTTATATGATAAATATCAAAGCCAAAATCCTTGGTTTTTTTGCCTCTGGGGTCCAGAAGCCTGGTGGTCTTGTCACTTTCGTTTAAAACGGTATAGTAAGGGCTGGTGAAAGACCTTATTTTTTCTCCAAGAATCGGAATTTGAGATACCTTATCCAGTTGCTTGCATTCCTCCTCTATTTTTATCATATCGTTTTCCGTGATTTCCTTGGCTTTGGAAAATTTGAGGCAGTAAGGCTGAAACAACACGTCAAAATAATTTGCAGAAACTGTAATTTCCATATTGGAATCAAAATCGCAACCATGCTCCTGCTGCCATTCGCTTATGGTTTTCGCAATTACATCTGCTATTGCCTTTATCTTGCTTTCATCAATTCTTTCTTGCGGGTATCCCGGAAAATCCTCAAACTCTCTGGAATTGAACCTAAACGTCCCTGCATTCCAATCGCTTTCATCACCATAGCGTGGCTGAAAATCGTTTGCCATTGCAAAATTCATGCTTATTTCATTGTGCCCAAAATCCAAATTGAGCTTGGCTTTTTTAACGCCCATATTATAGCCCCCTATTTTTTTCTGTTGTTTTTTCTATTGTATATGCAAGCTGCCTAAAACGTAAATCCAAAACAGCTATGGAGTCTATATTCAAAACCTGCGCATTTCCGGTTAATTGCCTATAATACCTAAAAGCCGTTTGCCAGTAATCGTGTTCCAAAGAAAATTTTGTTTTAAAATCCACATCATTGAAAAATACCGTTATTTGCCTTTCTGCTTCACTGGGAATTAATTGAGAAATTCTTGAATAGAGTGAGGCATTGTATTTTTTCATCTCTATTAAAAAACTTGTGGCCAGAGCTATGTCTTGCGGCTCTTTTGCATCTACAACCGGCAGGTCTGCAGCATTTGCACTGTATGGATAAATTTTGCCTTTGTCTGAATATATGAGCGGCACGGAATCCGAACGTTGCAGGATAAGGGCAAAAAGCGGGCTGGCTTCCTTGAATTCTATTTCTAATTCATAAGGAATTAATTTTACGGAAAATTGAACATCACCAAAAATCATACTATCGCCTTCCAAGCGAGTGCGAATTTCTGCGGTATCTTTTCCATAAATCTTTTCCTCATAGCCGTAGCCGATTATTTTTCTAAATGCATCCTCAGAAAGGCGGTTCAAATTTTTTGGCATTACCTTGCTAAAATACATAAATTGCTCGTAATCTATGTTTGGAATAACAACGCTAATAGCCATTATGCAAAACATAAGCAAAACTAGAAAACTAGTTATACGCCTTTTGTGTTTTGAAACATAGCCTTTGACAGTAGCCTTCATTTTTGAAGTAAGATCTGCCATCTCCTCTTCTCTTTTTTTCTTGTGATACCCAAGCATTAAATTACCTCCAAAATTTTTGCAGAAAGCGAAGTAATGTTCCCCGCACCCATTGTTACAATCAAATCCGTTTCTTTAATCTCATTATCTAAAAATTCCAATGCATTTTCTTTTGCACCTATAAAATGTGCATTTTTATGGCCCCGTGCCGTTGCATAATCAAAAATAATTTTCCCGGAAACCCCCTCTATTGGCTCTTCCCTTGCTCCGTAAATATCGCAAACCAAAAGAATATCGCTACCTACAAAAACAGTCCCAAATTCCTCTGCATGGTCTTTTGTGCGTGAATATAAATGCGGCTGGAATACTACAATAATACGCCTATTGGGGAAAGATTCCCTGAATGCAGAAAGCGTTGCGGCAACTTCGGTTGGATGGTGCGCATAATCGTCAAAGATGAGTGCCCCACCTGCCATGCCCTTAAATTCCATTCTTCTTTTTACCCCAGCGAATGTGGCAAGGGCTTTTTTTGAAATCTCCACCGGAATGGACTCCTCTGTTGCAAGGGCAAGAGCGGCAACTGCATTTTGAACATTATGTTTGCCTAAAAGACAAATTGAAAATTCGCCAAGCAATTCACTTTTGCAATAAACTGAAAAACTTGAACCCTTTTCCGAATAGCTGCAATTCTTTACGCTATAAGTTGCTTGCGGGCTAAAACCATAAGTTATCACAGGCTTGCTCAATCTTGAGAGAACGCTCTGGCAACCTATATCGTCAAGGCATAGGACTACCTGCCCGTAAAAAGGAACCTTGTTTGCAAATTCCACAAAAGCATTTTTTATATCGTCTAAATCCTTGTAGGTATCAAGGTGGTCCGTGTCTATATTGGTTATTATTGCAGAACTCGGCATCATTTGCAAAAAACTGTGGTCAAATTCATCGGCTTCTGCAACTAGATATGAACCTTTGCCTATGGTTGTGCCAGAACCCTTGCCCTGTACAATGCCCCCAACTATAACGCTTGGGTCTTCACCTGCGGCTTCAAATATTGAACCTACCAAAGATGTTGTGCTTGATTTTCCATGAGTGCCGGCTATTGCCAAGGTGTATTTTAGGCGCATAAGTTCACCGAGCATTTCTGCCCTGCGAATAACAGGAATGCCCAATTTTTTTGCCTGCTGTATTTCCGGATTGTCTGTGTGTACAGCAGATGAATAAACAACTAGTTCTACATCGCAAATGTTTTCTGCCTTGTGGCCTATAAAAATTTTAACGCCTAAATTTTGAAGATATTCCGTTTGAACGCTCTCCTGCATATCGCTTCCGCTTACTTCAAATCCATTATGGTGCAAAAGTTCTGCTATGCCACTCATGCCCGCACCCCCCATTCCTATAAAATAGGTTTTGTGAATACGCTTATTTGGAATCAAGCGGCCTAGATCGAGCATATATCCCTCGCAATATCGTTTGCGGCTCTGCGGTTAAGTTCGCCAAGCTCGCCTGCCTTTTTAGACATTTTGTTACGCATTCCCTCATCGTCCATTAAACTCTTTATTTTTTTCCAAAGAGCATTCGTCTCGGAATCCAGTTCCACAAACGCAGCACCTTCCTTTTCTACAGCTCTTGCGTTATGTTCCTGATGGTTTGCAGTTGCATAAGGATAAGGCAAGAGAATTGAGGCTTTTCCAAAGGATAAAATTTCTGCAAGGGTTGAAGCACCGGCACGTGAGATTATCAAATCTGCATATTGCATACAAGCGTAAATATTATCCAAAAAAGCTGTAATGCAAATATTTTTTACATCTTTGTATTTTTCCAAAAGGGAATCTGCATGTTTTGCTCCGACTTGCCAAATTATCGATAAACTTTCATCTTTGGATATTTGCGGCAAAATCTGCTCAATTTTTTTATTTATGCCTAGTGCACCCTGGCTCCCCCCCGTTATCAAAATGCGGAATTTTTTGCTATCTGCAAATATTTCTGGAACAGGTAAATTTTCTGGCAATTTGCGAACAGGATTTCCAAGTGTTTTGGATGCCGTGTAAACTTTTTTCGCGAATCTTGCACACATTTTATTTGCTACACCCATAACGGCATTTGGCTCTATTGCATAGAAGGGCATTCTCTTGAAAATAGCCGCAAGCATAACGGGCAACGCTACATAGCCCCCTGTTGCAACTATAAACTCGGGCTTTTCTTTTTTCAATAATTTTGCCGCTCCAAGCACTGAAGAAAATAAACTGAATGGCAAGAATAAATTTTTAATTATGCTTTTTCTCTTTAATGGAACCGCTTTAATAATCTTATAATTAAATTTAGAAGAAAGCAGTTTTTCTTCCAT
The DNA here is from genome assembly GCA_001462235.1 of Fibrobacteria bacterium GUT307. Classification (GTDB taxonomy): domain Bacteria; phylum Fibrobacterota; class Fibrobacteria; order Fibrobacterales; family Fibrobacteraceae; genus Fibrimonas. Next base: position 2,851 of record LIUI01000048.1, on the reverse strand, counting down.
GGAAGGTGCGGCACGGCCCGCAAAAATAATCTTAGAATCTTGAATTGCCTCTGCAACAGCAATCGCAGGGAATACATGCCCACCAGTGCCACCACAAACAAAAAGAATAGTTTTCACTTTGCCTCGTCTCCCATAAGGGAAGATATTTGAACCAGCATTCCTATTAAGAAAAAATTTACAGCTAAATTAGCACCGCCAGCACTTATAAAAGACAAAGGCTGGCCTGTATTTGGAAGCAAATGCAAATTAACCCCTATATGAAAAAATATATTCAGCGTAAAAATTATAGCTATGCCCCAAGCTATATTCTGTGCAAGAATTGCATCCCTATCCCTAGGGCGTATTCCTGCAGCAACCCAAAAACAAGCAAATAAAAATCCAGACATAGCAAGCGTAATAGGAAGCAATAACCACATTCCAAGTTCTTCACCCAAAATGCTGTAAGCAAAATCATTGCGTGCTCCAAATAGGCGAAGTTTTATGGTTCCCTTGTCTAGCCCTTTTCCTGTGATTCTTCCATCTGCTAATGCCTGCAATGCTTCTCTTTGTTGCTCGTTGCCAACACCTTCCTCGTTAAAAAAATTCCAAATTCTATTAACACCGTGCATTTTTGCTATAGAGCTATCTTTATCTAAACCGGCTATGGAAGTCATCATAATTACGGGAATTACCAAGGCCGCAACCATCACAAGGCGAGGTTTCCAGTCCATCTCTTGCACAAACAGCATAAAAAATATCATAATCATATAAATGAGCATCATAGAATAATTAGGCATAAGGGAAGTGAAAAATCCAACCGACAAAAAAGCCAAAAATGGAAATGCAAAAAATTCTTTGCATAACCTCATCTGCTTTCTGATTCTCATATTCGTTATGAGTTTTGCCACAAAAATCATTAGGAAAACTTTCACAAATTCCCCAACCTGAAAGGGCCTTGAAAAAACGGATAATTGCCGCCTCAATTGCGTTATACCGTTGTTGTCTATGTTTACCAATTGCGCTTCTGTGTAAAGTCCTCTGAGACCAAACCTTTCGTTATTAACCGGAATTCTATCCCAAGCCTTGTCTCCCCATATAGCAAAAACCTGCAAAAACATTGCAAACAACAAAAGCAAAAAGGCAAAACTTATGCCATCCTTGTTCCACAAAATTCGCTGCCCCGAAGAAAAGCGAATAAAATAACGCCGCCATAAAGATACCGGAACCAAAAAACCAATAGCAAAAAAAGCAAGCGGAATAAGCACATTTTCAACAGCAAAACTTTTGAACGGAATTGAATCTTTTTCTAGCGTGCTTATTCCAACATAAATTCCAACAATGGAAAATAAAACAGGAAGCAAAAATAGCTGCCACTTGCCAAGTTTTATTCTTTCTGTTAAATTGTGGTAATAGTCAAGAAGAAAGGTCATTTACTACCTCCTCTAGTTTCATTGAACGAGACGCTTTTACCAAAACCGTATCGTTTTCACGAAGCAATGATTTTAAGTTTTTTATGGCATTTTCCCCATTTTCAAAATATTTTATTCTAGAAGATTTCAAGCCCGCCTTTTCTGCTCCTTTGCAATATTCCATTGCATCCTTTCCTATTGCTATCAAATAGTCAACAGATAATTCGGGCAGCATTGAGCCTATTTCCCTATGATACTCCGCACTTTGCAAACCAAGTTCTTTCATATCTCCCAAAACCGCAATTCTGCGGCTTTTGCATGGCATATTGGCAAGGGTTTGCAAAGACATTTTCATTGAGTGCGGATTTGCGTTGTAGCAATCGGATATTATGGTAATTCCGTTTTCCTCAAAAATCTGCATCCTCATATTGTACGCCCTTACTTCGGAAAGTGCCTCTGCAATTATATTTTTTGGAATTTTGAAAAGTTCGCCAACTGCTATGGCGGCAAGAGCGTTATACACATTATGTATGCCCGGAACAGAGAGTTTATACCAAGTACGCGATATGCGAAATTTTGCACATCCGTTTTCCCATAAAATTTCATCTGGTTTAATCACTCCCCTATTCACTCCGTAAGTGAGTACATCGTATTTTGAAGAATTGCGAATTTTAGAAAGCATCTTGTCATCTGCATTTATTATTAAATGCCCTTTTTTTTCAAAACCCTCTGCTATGGATTTTTTTTCTTTGAATACTCCTTCTAAATTCCCCAATCCTTCCAAATGGGCTGGGGCTACATTCGTGATAACTGCTACATTCGGAACTGCTGCTTGAGTAAGCTCTCGAATTTCGCCAGGCATACTTGTTCCCATTTCTATTACAGCGGCTTCGTGTTCGCTGTTCAAGCCGAGTAATGTCATAGGAACGCCAAATAAATTGTTCAAGTTCCCCTTTGTAACCAAGGTGTTAAAGTTTTTGCTTAACACAGCGGCGAGCATCTCTTTTGTGGATGTTTTGCCTGCACTGCCCGTTATGCCAACAACTTTTAGATTTTGAAATTTCTTTCTGTAACCTCTGGCAAATTTTAATAAAGCCTTGGTTGTATCTTCCGTTGCCACCGCAAGAGGAATTTTTTCTACCTCTATTTCTGTTGCATTTACTACCGCCATAATTGCTCCTTTTTTGAATGCCTCTTCTATAAATCCGCCTTTATGGGGATTAAAATTTTTTCCAACCAATGCCCAAAAAATATCACCTTTTTTTATTTCCCTTGAATCGAAATTCAGGCACGCTTTTTGCATCTTAATTTTTTGCGGAATTTCCGTTATAATAGCAGAGGGATTTGCCTGCAAAAAAATTTGCAGAAAATTTGCCACGTCTATTTCAAGTTCAAAAGACATAAATTAAAATGCCTCCATCAATTCTTCTTTATCACTAAAATGAATTTTCTCTTTGCCTATT